>JBJYXQ010000201.1:0-249 GCA_046260035.1 Anaerolineae bacterium | reverse complement strand
GACGCCATCGGAGACGGCCTGCTCCAAGGCGTCGCGTTCCTCATCCACCCTCTCACCACTCAAACGCAGGCAACTTGGCTCGACTGGAAGCACGGACTTCAGCTGGAGAACGTAAACCACTCATGGCAGAAGGGAATACTTGCCGTGATCGCAACCAGGGGTGGCCGGCAATGGTGGAAAACCAGCCAGTATATGTTCACGGATGATTACTCTGCTTACATCAGCGATCGCCTCGTCAGTGAAAACCCT
>JBJYXQ010000200.1:0-2856 GCA_046260035.1 Anaerolineae bacterium | reverse complement strand
AATTGGTGCAGGAGCCGATCTCCACCTGCGTGACCGGCATCCCCGCCACCTGGCGCACCGGAATCACATTGCCGGGGCTGTGCGGGGCGGCGGTCAACGGCTCAATGCTGCTCAAGTCGATTTCCACGACCTTGTCGTACGTCGCATCAGGGTCGGGCAACAGCTCGACCCACTGGTCCTCGCGGCCTTGCGCAGCCAGGAAGCGGCGCGTCTCCGCATCCGAGGGGAAGACTGACGTGGTCACCCCCATCTCCGCTCCCATGTTCGTGATCGTTGCGCGCTCCGGCACAGTCAACGTTGCCACGCCCGTCCCGCCGTACTCGAACATCCACCCGACGTTGCCCTTGGTGGAGAAAATCTCCAGCATCTTGAGGATCACGTCCTTGGCCCCCACCCACGGCTGCAATTGCCCCGTCAGTTTGACCAGGCAAATCTTGGGATACGTGATGTAGAACGGTCCGCCGCCCATGGCGACAGCCACGTCGAGGCCGCCCGCGCCCATCGCGATCATGCCGACGCCGCCGCCGGTAGGCGTGTGGCTGTCCGCACCGAGTAGCGTCTTGCCGGGACGCCCAAAACGTTCCAGGTGGACCTGGTGGCAGATCCCGTTCCCCGCGCGGCTGAAGACGATGCCGTACTTCGCCGCGACGGTTTGCAGATAGCGGTGATCGTCGGCGTTCTCGAAGCCGATCTGGACGGTATTGTGATCCACGTAGCTGACCGACAACTCCGCCTTGACCGCGTCCATCCCCAACGCCTCGAACTGCAAGTACGTCATCGTGCCGGTAGCGTCCTGCGTCAAGGTCTGGTCAATGTGAATGGCGACCTCTTGCCCGGGAATTGGTTCCCCAGAAATGAGATGTGCGTCCAAAATCTTCTGAACAATGTTTTTACCCATATTACCCTCCAAAAGATAAACCACGAATTTTCACGAATCAAAACATAAAATTAGTGAAGATTCGTGGTGAAACTTTCACCCGCCTGCACTCACAACCGCCGTGACCTGCCCGGTACCCCACATCTCGACCTGGCCTTGCGGGCCGAAGGCGAGCGCCGTGCCATCGGGGATGCCCAAACCGAGCAAGCCCGATCCAAGCTGCGAGAGGCCACGCAACACCACCGAATCCTCCGTGCGCGTGAAGTGCGGCACAACAACCGCATTCTGCAACAATCCCAGGCCCTGCGCCTGTAAGTATTGCGGTGCGGGCCCTATCGCCCACGTGCCTAACGCGACCGCGCCACCGCCACTGCCGATAAGCGTGAGGCCCTGCAACGTGCTGAAGCCGCGCAAGATGCGCTCCAGCGCCGTCGTCCCGTACAGATTGCGCACCAGCGGCAGCGGATTTTCTCCGCCGAGATACAAAATACCGGCCTCTTCCAACAAAGTAAGGAACTTCGGAGCTTCCAATTGCGAACGCGTCATCTCTGCGAGGGTGAAGGCTTCGCCGCCGGGTCCACCGAGCAGTGTGTAATGTTCGAGGATGGTCTCGGCATCTGTGCGCGTGCCATCGGAGAGCAGCACGACCATCGGGCGATCCAGATTGGCGAGGCTGAGCAGTTGTGCGTCAACGATGTCCGTTTCGCCGCGCGCGACATCGCCGCCCCCCAGTAACACCAGCCATCCTTCACCATCCGACCATTGTAAAGGCCCTTGTTGTGGCATAAAATTATCCTTGATCTTTAGGCATCAACCGGCGCAGCGACTCCACCACCACCGCCACACCGTTGACCAATGCCCTTTCGTCGATGTCGAAGTGGGCATTATGGTGGGCGGGTGCTTCGCGGTCGGTAAAGCCCGAACCGACAAAAATGAAGCAGCCAGGAATCTCCTGCAAGAAGAACGCAGCATCCTCGCTGCCCATCGTTCGCACATCCTCTTTGAGCGCGTCCGCGCCGAACAGGTCGGCGACGACATCCCGCACTAGCGACGTAATCTTCGCATCATTGACGAGCGCAGGCGTGAGAGGATACAGATCGAGCGTCGCTTCCGCGCCCATCATCTGCGCCGTTCCTTCGATGATTTCACGCACGCGGCGGAGTACGGTGTCACGTGTCTCCAGGCTGTACGTCCGGATCGTGCCGCGTAACGTGGCAGAGTCAGGAACCACGTTGAAGGCATCACCGCTGAGCAGCGCGCCCACCGTGACCACGGCGGTATCCAACGCGCTCACGTTCCGGCTGATGACGGTTTGCAATGCGTTGACGGTGAGTGCAGCGACGACAACCGGATCGACCGTCTGTTCGGGCATCGCGCCGTGACCGCCCTTGCCGGTGATCGTGGCCTCCCAAAACTCGGCTCCCGCCATCACCGGGCCGGCCGTGGCACCGAAAGTGCCGACCGGATTCTTGTTCCAAACGTGAACCGCAAGCGCCACATCTGGACGAGGATCCTCCAACACCCCATCCTTGATCATCAGAGCGGCGCCGTCCGCGCCCTCTTCGCCGGGCTGGAAGATTAGCTTGAGCGTGCCGCTCCAGGCATCACGGTGCTGTGCCATCAACGTGGCAACACCAAGGCCAATCGCCATGTGCGCATCGTGCCCGCAGGCGTGCATACAACCGGGATTCTGCGAAACATAGGGGACGTCGTTGGCTTCCTGGATCGGCAGTGCATCCATATCCACGCGGCTCATCACCACCGGACCGGGGCCGTTCTCCAACACACCTACTACGCCAGTTTGTGCGACGCCTTCCTGCACACGATATCCCAATCCACGTAAAATCTCAGCGATGATGCCCGCTGAGCGATGTTCTTCCAGCCCCAACTCAGGATGCATGTGGAAATCACGCCGCCAGGTAACGAGTTGATCCCGAAGTTCTTGAACAATCTGCAACACGTCCATTCTTCTCCCCTGT
>JBJYXQ010000199.1:0-3743 GCA_046260035.1 Anaerolineae bacterium | reverse complement strand
AAGGAGGGGTAATGAAAATTACGGGTGTCAAAACACATTTTGTCGAGTGGGTGCGTGGTCCTTACCATTGGCGCGATGGCATTATGCCCAACGGCCCCATCGGACGGACCGGGCTGTTGCGTATCCAGACCGATGAGGGCATTGAGGGGCTGTCGCCCTATGGCGGAGGCGCGAATATCGAGGAGATCAAATGGCAGCTCATCGGCGCAGATCCACTCAACCGCGAGCGCATCTGGCAGGATTTCTGGCGGAATTTGCGCACGTCGAAGCTTGGTTTGGCTATCGGCGCAGTGGACTGCGCACTGTGGGATCTTTTGGGCAAAGTGAACGACATGCCGGTGTACAAATTACTCGGCGGGATGCGCGACCGCATCCCCGCCTACGCCAGCACCGTCACCCTCGATTCAATGGAAGAATATATGGAACTCGCCGATGTCTGCCTTAAAAAGGGCTATAAGGCGATCAAACTCCACGCCTGGGGACGGCTGGAACAAGATGCGGAACTCTGTCGTAGGCTGCGGAAGAAGGTCGGCGATGACATTGTGCTGATGTACGACGCTTCTAGCATGTTCAATCTCTACGAGGATGCCGTGTGGTTCGGTCGTCAGCTGGAGAAGTACAACTTCTACTGGTACGAAGAGCCGATGGACCACTTCAACATGACGGTGCTGGCACGTCTGGCGCGTGAACTGGACATCCCGTTAGCCGTCGCCGAAGCGACGCACGGCGGGCCGTGGGATGCCCACGCGCAAATTCAGGCCGGTGCGGCGGATATCATCCTCACCGGGCCGCTGGATGCCTACAAAGGTGGCTTGACGGGCGTAATGAAGACCGCTCACATCTGCGAGGCTTACGGTATGATGTGTGCGGTCCACGGTGGCGCAATTCCCCATCTGCACGCCGCCTGCGCGATCTACAATACAAAA
Source organism: Anaerolineae bacterium (assembly GCA_046260035.1). Lineage (GTDB taxonomy): Bacteria > Chloroflexota > Anaerolineae > B4-G1 > SLSP01 > DSWT01. The sequence goes on along the minus strand of JBJYXQ010000199.1, from coordinate 2,817 downwards.
TACTTCGAGCGGCTGGTGCCGGAGACGTACTATTCCCCGCCGGGCATCGTGGATGCTTCGACCGAGATCGACAGCGAAGGCTACGCCCAACCGTGGGACAAGCCCGGGTTAGGCATCGAGGTGGATTGGGATTGGGTCAAAGAACACACGGTGAGGGAAGAGGGGTAAAACTGATGCGTGATACGTGATGCGTGAAGGGTTCCAATCACGCATCACGCTTCACGATGACAAATCTTTTAGAGTGGTATCCGGCTCGTGGTAGCGCCGGTAATTGTGCGTCAGGGTGGTCACGGTAAAGAAACGGTTGATGGCGGGCACGCGCAGGAGCAGGGTAAAGAGAGCATAAGCTACGACGAAAGAAAGAAGGATATAGCCGTACTCCAAAAGCACCCACAGAAGTCCCCGCACGTTCGCCAGAGCCGGAATCTGCGGGGTCACGACATTCAGTAGCCAATCGACGACCGGGATAAGTGTGATCGCGCCCATAAGCACGCCCCAGGAATGGCCCGCCTCGATGGCCTGCGTGGGGCAGAAGGCCATACAGCGCATGCAGCTTTCACAGTCGAGGGTCCAGTATGGGCGAGACTGTCCTGCCCGCTCCACCATTTTGATGGCGTGCCACGGACAGTGTTCGGCGCACTGCCCACACCCGATGCAACGGTCGGACGCGAAGAAGAGCTTCGCCAGGAAAAAGCGACCCAGGAGCAGGTATCCCACCGCAATGGGCAACAAGGCCAGCGCCAGCAACGCCCACGGCCACGCAAGGAAGCTGCGTTCCCCGGTCAAAAAACCATCCATAAAGTCGCTCGTTTTTTCCCTCGCCCGTGTCGCCGCAGCGCGCGCTTTTTCCGGTGATACGCCGGGTACGAGCGACATCCAGTTATCCGGCCAGCGCGCATCCAGAAAACTGCGTATTGTGTAGCCCTTGAGCCATAAAAGCAGGGCCATTGCGTAGAACGCCGTACCGCTGACACCGGAATTGGATGCGACGATCAAGGCATCCGTGCCGTTCCCGCGTGGCAGATGCCAGATAAAGCGCAGCATCAGCCAGGGCGCGGCAAACGCATGGACCGGCGTAGCCAGAACGAGCAATGTGTCCGAGCCCGCCTCGAACTTCGCATCCAGATTGGCGGTGTTGATGGGCGACATCTCCGCAGAAATCCCTGCTGCCCGCAAACGTTCGGCAATCCAGGTCACAACCCGGTAGGTGTTCCCGGTTCCCGACAAGAAGTAGAGCATCGCATTCTGGTAGGACATCATGTCTCCTTGAAAACAGCATATTGCGTGCATTTCAAAATATAAGGCAAACTGTCACCTTGTTTTTGTACAAAATAACGTAGGTTCTATTGGTTAATGCAAAATAAGGCTAGTTCTATTGGGTAGAGATGGTACTTCTCTGTCGTTTTAGCGTTACAATCAGAAACAATTTCACGCTAAGCCAGAGGAGATACTGCAATGAAACCCACGTTCGCTTTGACAGATAAGTACTTTAACACTAGCTATGCACCCCTATGTGTCTTGGGCCACCTCTTGTGGGCGCAGGGAACCCTGGATCAGCTGCGTCACTGCACAGCAATTCCTATGCAAACCCGGGATCATACGCCCGGCGAAAAACTTGTGGACGCTTTCTTGGTCATTTTGGCCGGTTATCCCAGCTTGTACCTGCTCAGCAGTAAGCTCGCGCCGGATCCTATGTTAGCTACAGCCTGGCATCGGAACAAGTTTGCCCATCACTCGATGGTTTCGCGCACGTTGGATGCCTGCCCATCCAGTGGACTGACAAGGCTGCGCGAGGTAAGTTGGGATTTCTGGCGCGCGCATAGCGCCTTGACCACCCACGACTGGCGCAAACGCATCGTCCTTGACTTGGATTTGAGTCCCTTGCGCGCCAGTCCCCGCGCGGAAGACAGCACCAAAGGCTATCTGGGCAAAAAAACGCGACCGGACGACAACTGGCACGGGTGACCTTGCATCCCTATCGCGAATCCCTACTGTCCCAGTTGTATCCCGGCTTCCAGCATAGCAGCAATTGCTTGGTTCCCGCGATTCTGGCCTTTGAACAACTCCTGTCGCTGCCCGAGCGCTTCCGGACCAAAGTGACGTGGCGCTTGGATGGCGGCTTCGGCGGCGACGCCAATGTGGACTGGCTCCTGGCTCGGGGCTATCATCTGGTGGCGAATGGCTGCTCCAATCGCCGCTCCGCCAAGTTGCTGCAGCAGGTAAAGCGCTGGCAGAAGGTCAATCCCACCAAATACGTGGGCCGCGTGCCTACTCCAGAAACTTTTTGCCGCCCGCTCGAGACGTTCTCGATTCGCTATCAAACCAACACCGACTGGAAGCACACCTACCTTTTCAGCGACCTTCATCTCTCTGGGCCACGCACGGTGCATTTCTACGATCAACGAGGCGGAGCAGAAACCGAATTCCGCTCGGACAAAAGCGGCGGCCTCTACTTGCATAAACGCCGCAAGCATAAGCGTGATGCCCAAGAGGTATGGCTCTTGCTTACCGATATGGCGCATAACTACCTGGCCTGGTTGGCCCGCACGATCTTGCGGGATAGCCCCTTGGCTGACTTTGGTTTCTTGCGCATTACCCGTGACTTGTTCGCCATACCCGGTCTGATCGAAATGGAACAGGGGCAACTCTTATCTGTCAAATTGTTAAGGTCCTCACCCTACGCCGAGGATCTACTTGCCTGTTTACAACGTTTTTGGGATTAGAACCCCGGTTATTTTGCATAGCCGGAATAGAATCCCCTTCATTTTGCATTAGCTCAATAGAACCAGGGCTATTTTGTACAAAATTAAGGTGTCA
>JBJYXQ010000198.1:0-3526 GCA_046260035.1 Anaerolineae bacterium | reverse complement strand
ATGAGTCCCCGGTGAGACTCGAACTCACAACCCCCTGGTTCGAAGCCAGGTGCGCTGTCCATTGCGCCACGGGGACTGGAACCCGTTTTGAATAATATAAAAAGCCGGACACATCGGCCCGGCTTTAGGGTGACTGGTGGGACTCGAACCCACAGTTGCCTGAGTCACAGTCAGGAGCCTTAACCATTAGGCCACAGCCACCATATTACGAGCAAAATTTTACCACAGAACGCGAAATGGGCAAATAGCTCATACCGATGCGGCTGTTGTCGGCTCGAGGCTGTCAGCTTCCTTCTTCCGTTGTAGCGAACGGATTGCCAATCGGGAGCAAGATGTGAAAAGTGCTCCCGGGAAATTTCTCTTCATCATAGCCTGGGCTTTCGGCCCACACTTTGCCGTTATGGGCTTCGATAATGCCTTTGGAGACGACCAATCCCAAGCCCAAACCGCCGCCCTTGAACGCCGTCTTGCTGGAACGATGTAATGCTACATCTTCGAGCACGTAGAAGCGTTCAAAAATGTGGATGAGTTCCTGGGGAGGGATACCGACCCCAGAATCTTTGATCCAGATATGCACGACATCTTCCAGGGTCTCAGCGTCGATGATCACTTTGCCATTATCCGGTGTGTATTTTATGGAATTGCTGATGAGGTTGCCGATCGCCTGGTGCAGCCGTCGTGGGTCGCCCTCGATCACTGGTGCTTTCTTAATGCCTTGCCCCAGTTCGATGGTCATATTGCGTTGTGGACCAAAACTGCGCAAGTTATGCAGCACTGACTGGATGACTGAATGTATAAAAACCGGTTCACGTGATAGATCGAGGCGATTCGCGTCAATCAGCGAGACATTGAGGATATCTTGAATGACTTCACTCAATCGTTTAACGGCATCAGAGACTTTCGATAGCAGGTGTCGCGGGCTGCCTTCACTTCCTTCTTCACCTGGAATAGCAGGATTGGAGCGGAGAATTTGCAGGTAACCGTAGATGACGGTGAGGGGCGTGCGTAACTCGTGGCCAGCTAGCACAACGAAGTCGGACTTCATCTTCTCGACGCGCTGCAATTCCGCATTGGCGTTTTCTAGCTCGCGGATTTTCTCCTCGAGCCGGTTGACCAGACGCTGATTGTACTCCAACAGGTATTCGGCCTTTTCTTCGGGCGTACCGACTTCATCTTCGAGCCCCACCAGATAGGCGCGGACTTGATCGCTGAAGCGGTCCACATCGATAGGTTTAGGAATGTAGCCATTGCACCCGGCCACCAGCGCGCGTTCCCGGTCGCCACGCAATGTTGCGGCTGTGACGGCAATGATGGGGACTTCTCCTAGTCCCTCGAGAGTGCGCAGACGCGTCGTTACCTCGTAACCATCGAGCCCACTGATGTTGATGTCCATCAGGATGAGGTCTGGTCTTTCGTGCCGCGCTGCCTCGATGGCACCTAGCCCGTTGTCGGCCAGAGCCACCTCGAATCCTTCGGCAGTGAGGATGCGTTGGACTAGCCGTTGACTGGCGAGATCGTCTTCAACGTATAGAATCTTCGTCATTTTTCCTCGTCACTTTTTCCCAGAAGTGCGCCGATCTCCTGGAGGAGATCCTCATCCATAAACGCTCCTTTTTGTAGGAGCATTTGAATCTGCCCCTGAAGGCGTTCGCGATCTTTCAGGTTCAATTCCTTTGCAGTGATTACGATAACTGGGATGTCTTTTAGTTGTGGATCGGCTTTAAGGTTGTCGATCACGGCAAATCCATCCATATCCGGCATCATTAGGTCGAGTAGGATTAAATCAGGAAGCATTGCACGGATCATATCCAGGCCTTCTTTGCCGGTATGCGCCTCGTTGATCTGGAATTCACCATGCGTCTGCAAAATACGCCGCAGGAGCCGGGCCGCCTCGGGATTGTCTTCAATGATCATAATTTGCTGTACGCGCTTGTCGAGCTGGTCGAGTGCCCCGAGTAACCCTGCTTGAGACGGAGGTGCGGGCACCGGTTTTTCAGGCACTACCGGCGTGAGTGTCTCTGCGCTGGCTGGCAAGACTTTGAGCCAATCTTCTTCAAGGAGGAATTTCTCCACAGGGAAGGTGTGTCCAGAACAGCAAACGACCACCGTTTCATTGCGGTTGATGACGCCTGTATTGAGCAGTTTGAATAAGCCGGCAAAGGCTACTGCCGCTGCCGGTTCGATGGACAGGCCCTCCATCTTCGCCATCACATGCAGCGCCCGGAAAGCTTCTTCGTCGGAGACCGACTCGAAGGTGCCGCCGTGGTCTTGCACGACGCGGTACAGGTATTCATAGGCCGGACCTGGCGCGCCAGTGGCGATGGTGATGACCCGGGTTGAGGGGTCGGTCACCACCTCGGCTTGGGGAAGGTTTTTGCGGAAGGAATTGACCATCGGAGCGCAGCCGTCAGCCTGGATCAATGCCAGTTTGGGCAGGCGGTTGACCAATCCCATTTGATAGAGTTCCTCATACCCTTTCCAGAAGCCGACGGGACCCATACCACCACTCACGGCCTGGATGTACCAGTCGGGTGTGCGCCAAGGCACCCCGGGCTGTGGCGGGCCTAACTCGGCGGCGAGTTGTTCGGCAACCTCCATGGCGATGGTCTTCATGCTCTCGCGGGTTCCGGTGTTGCGAATGCCGCGATCTGCCAGAATGCCTCGATGTTCAGCAAACTGTGCCGCTACCTTCTTTGTGACATCGTAAGTGGCGGTCACTTTGACCACCTCGCTGCCGTAGATGGCAATCTCGCGCATCTTTTCGGGCGGGACCAGGCTTGGCAAGAAGGTCCACAGTTTGATGCCTGCGTGGGCCGAGTATGCGGAGTACGAAATGGCGACGTTGCCTGTCGAGGCGACAATGAGTTCGGTGATACCGCCCTCTTTCATCATTGAGATGACCATCGCTGCTTGGCGGTCTTTGAAGGAGTTGGTAGGGTTTTGGCGTTCATCCTTGATGAAAAGATTCGGTGCACCGAGCATCATGCCCAGATTGTTAGCGCGCATAAGGGTGGTACCGCCTTCGCCCATCGTGATCTGGAAGTCATCGCGTCTGAGCGGTAGAAGTTCGCGGTAGCGCCACATTGTAAAGGGGCGTTGGCGCAAGATATCCGGCCAAAGCCGTGAAATGCGATTATAATCGTACCGGACTTCCATCCAATCATGCCCGCAAGCGCTACAGATATGTGTCGGCAGAACAAATGGCTGGCGATGACCGCATTTACCACATTCGAGTTCGATATCCATTGGGATGGCGGCTGGTATAACTTGCATGGTTGCCTCAATTGTCAAGTGATATGAGTGGTTTCCTAGTTATCAGTATGTATATCAAGAATAGCACAAGTTTTGATAAGAACAAGCGCGAAGAGCAGGCGATTGGTTCGGTGGAGTTTTGCACTTTCAAGGGTTCTGTTGTACAATTCAGACAGTCGCCGGGAGTTGACCATCGCGAAATGATCTTGGGATGGCGCTTCCTGCTGATTCTCGTATAATGCACATGCACCGGCGGATGCATCAGCATCTGCTT
>JBJYXQ010000197.1:0-3807 GCA_046260035.1 Anaerolineae bacterium | reverse complement strand
GGTTGACAAACACCGCGCGGCCGGCATACAGGCCGTAGAAAACGACAAACACGGCGGTTAGCGGAAGCCACCAACGACGGCGAGGACCTTCGACCCGCATCGAGCCAGCCGCCAGCCCCCCCATCGCCGCACCGAGGAGCGACGCGAGCAGTGAACTGGTGTTCTGCGGGTTGATGATCAAGCCCACCAGTGCGCCGATGCCGTCGGCAAGGGCACCGGCGAGCGGGCCAAGCAACCAGCCCATCAGCGGGTAGACGCCCTGGCTCATCGGGAAGTTCTTGCCCGTCCCGAGGACAAAGGTGATCGGGATCGGCACCACGGTTAGCACGGCGACGACCGCCGCCAACGTCACAATATAAGCGATAGGCGCGCCGTCAATCGACGCGCCTCGCGATAGGGCGACCTCACGTTCTTCGCCGGTGGGCATACTGCTTAGATGTCCAGGTTCTGCACTTCGCGCGCGTGGGATTGGATGAAGCGGCGGCGTGGTGGAACTTCGCTACCCATAAGCATAGAGAAGACCTGATCAGCTTCGGCAGCATCCTCGATGGTCACCTGCACCAAAGTGCGTTGCCCAGGATCCATGGTGGTGTCCCACAACTGCTGCGGGTTCATCTCGCCCAACCCCTTGTACCGCTGCAATGTCACTCTGCGTCCGTTGAACTTTTTCATCAACACTTCAAGCTCACTGTCGCTGTACGCGTACTGCGCATCCCTGCCGGCCTTAACGAGGTAGAGCGGCGGCTGCGCGATGTAGAGGTGGCCATCGTCGATGAGCGGCTGCATATAGCGGAAGAAGAACGTCAGCGCCAGCGTTGTGATATGCGCGCCGTCGACATCGGCATCGTTCATCAGGATAACGCGGTTGTAACGCAGATTTTCGATATCAAATTGGTCACTGACGCCACATCCCAGCGCCGAGATAATCGCTTGAATCTCTTTGTTCGCCAGGATTCTGTTCAGCCCAGCACGCTCGGTATTGAGGATTTTCCCACGCAGCGGGAGAATGGCCTGGAAGTGGCGGTCACGACCCTGTTTGGCCGAACCACCAGCCGAGTCACCCTCAACGATGAACAATTCGCTGTTCGAGGGATCGCGGCTGGAGCAGTCGGCCAGCTTGCCGGGCAGGGTGAGGCTTTCCAGCGCACTCTTGCGGATCACCAGGTCGCGTGCCTTGCGAGCAGCAGCGCGCGCCTTGGATGCGGTCAGGCCCTTATCGACGATACGGCGCGCGGCACGTGAGTTGCTCTCGAAGAATTCGGCTACGGCCTCGGCGGTGCCCGCTTCAACAGCGAAGCGCACCTCAGGGTTCATCAGCTTCACCTTCGTCTGGCTCTCGAACTGTGGATCAGGCACTTTGACGCTGATGACGGCGGTGAGTCCCTCGCGGACGTCATCGCCGGTAAGGTTGGGATCGCTGTCTTTGAGCACCGATAGTTTGCGCCCCACGTCGTTGATCGTGCGAGTGAGCGCTGAACGGAAGCCCGTCAGGTGTGAGCCACCGTCGATGGTGTTAATGGTGTTGGCGAAAGCCAGTACCGTCTCGTTGTAGCTATCGGAGTATTGTAACGCGACTTCCACCGTGATGCCTTCAACTTCCTTTTCCACGTAGATGGGGTCGTGCAGGGCCTTGCGATTGCGGTTGATGTGCTTAACAAACGAAAGGATGCCGCCCTCAAAGTAGAAGGTCATCTGGCGCGCAAGAGGAGTTTCGCGCTTGTCGATCAGGTCAATGTTGACCCCGCGCGTCACAAACGCCATCTCACGGAAACGCTGCGCAAGCGTCTCGAAATGGTATGTCACCTCTTGATCCTTGAAGATGGTCGTGTCGAAACGGAACGAGATCGTCGTGCCAGTTTCTTTAGGATTGCACTTGCCAATCACTTCCACTTCGGTGACGGGGATACCGCGCTCGTAACGTTGCTGGTAGACTTTGCCGTCATCGGATCTAACGGTGGCCACCATCCACTCGGAAAGCGCGTTAACTGCCGATGCGCCCACACCATGCAAACCGCCAGAAACCTTATAGCCACCTTGGCCAAACTTGCCACCGGCGTGCAAGGTCGTCAGCACCAACTGCAGGGCCGAAATTCCCTTCTCTGGATGGATGCCCACCGGGATACCACGGCCGTTGTCAATCACCGATACACTGGAATCGGCACCGATGATGACGCGGATGTGATCACACACGCCCATAAGCGCCTCGTCAATCGAGTTGTCCACAACTTCGTAGACGAGGTGATGCAACGCGCGCACATCCGTCCCACCGACATACATACCGGGGCGGCGGCGCACGGCCTCCAATCCTTCCAAGACCTGGATCGTGGAGGCATCATACTTCACCGTGTCGTTTTTTGTTTTAGGAACCATAAGTGCGTTTCCTTTCTGTATTAAAGTAGACGGTAGACCGAATACAGTAAGACTCTATCCGAAAATCGTGCTTGCGAGCGTTTCTGGTGCGTCAACGACGAATTTTCGGTAGGTTCTAAACTAATCACTCATCAATGAATGCGCGGGCACTTCCTGGGGCGCAAGCGCTTTTTGCACCTTCGGCAGAAAACCCAAACGCTCCTGATAATAGACAAACAACGTTGCCGTCAGCGCTGTGCTGACAAAGGCATGCCCGGCGATACCAATCAGATTGGCCCATGTCGCCGGATCGGGCAAGGTCCACACGACGTTGAAGCCCCTGGAAATGACCAGAATCAACAATATCAAAAAAGAGATGCTCATGAAATCCACACGCGTGAGCAAGATGCTTTCCTGAATCGCGTACAGGGGAGAGCGGCGCAATTGCACCATCCCCGGAATAGCAAAGATCAGATGGAACACCACGAACATCAGCAACGCAAACAGCAAGGTTGTCGCCAAGTAGAACAACCCGGAGCTGATCAAACCAATCAAAAAAGTAAAAATGGACCCGGCAAACGCCAGAGTTCCCAAGATGATGAGCAGGATCAATGCCAAAATGATGAAGTAACCCCACAACTTTAGAAAGGACTGCGGGCCGGGAAGTTCTGTCTCCGTCTCGGCAATGACTTGGCGCCCCACAGTGCGTAAATACAACACGCCTATGCCCACTCCAATAAGGAGCAGCAGCACAGTCCACCCTATGACGGCGAACGGCGAAGCGACCACGATCTCCGGGCGCACGCCCATTGGACGGTCCAAGGTCAACTGCGTCGACATCACTGTAGGTACGCCAAACAAGGGCGCAGGCGACAATACTGCAAAGAGATTGTAGCGCGTGGCTCCAATATCGAATAATTGCGGCAACATCAACATTGTCTGTTCGTTTAGCTCGGTCAGCGTTCCCTCTGTCGCAGGTAACGCTTTATAGAACTGGTCCAGCGCCGTAAAGATAGGCGCCAACGAAAGACGCGGCCCTAACCATAGAAATAGATCGAGCAGCAATGGCATTATGATTAAGGCGGGGCGACGCGCAACGATCTCAAAGCCAGCCGCGAGACAGCCCAGAACACCCATCGGTGGGCGCGGTTCTTCTTGGGTTTTATGTTCCTCGGTCACAAGTCTATTTTACCATATCCAGGCCAAATGACGAATGAAAGGCTTTCGATGAACAGGGCTATCGCATTTCAAATTTACCCCCTTCCCAACCCTCCCCCTACGCTTCGCGTGGGGGAGGGCGATAACTTTTTTCTGTGTGTTTTTGGGCGCGCGACGCGCGCCCAAAAACACACTTCTTGATTTTCCCCCTTCCCGCGTGCGGGAAGGGGGCTAGGGGGATGGGCTACATCCTGCCATACCACAGATCGAGAAAACATGAAGTTAAATGCGATAGCCCTG
>JBJYXQ010000196.1:1673-3159 GCA_046260035.1 Anaerolineae bacterium | reverse complement strand
CGACCCACTCCTGCCTATCACACAACCGCCCCGCCGCGAGGATTTTGAACGCCAGACACGGCTTGTCCGTCCCACGCATGGCTTTGTACATTCGCGGCGGGTCGCTTTCCAGGTAGACCTCTTTTGGCGGCAGCGGAACGTGGCCCAGCAGCGCCTTGAGTTCCTCCGGGCTGCGATGGCGCTCGTAGACGCAGCACATGAAGAAGTCCACGTCCCACCCTGACGAGACGATGTGATCGACCACATCGGGGATATGCGTGGAGACGCCGACCATAGCACCGGCGTCACGGATGCGCTTGCAGTAGTCGCGCGCCTTGTCGATTTGGCCCGTCTTCCAGAACACGTCGGTGACTTCGCCGTGGTGTGCCACGCCGATGGTTCCGCCCGCGACCAGGCGTTCGAGCATCGTGGGGTCTTGCTCGCTGTCGCTGGCCAACGCGATGTAGTGCATTGTGCCGCCGTTTTCGACGTAGGTGCGGTACGCGTCCAGGTTCACCGGACCGGATTGCCAGGTGTTGATGCCTGCCGCTTCGGACTGCCGCAGTGTCTCCTGGATGCGTTCCGCTGTGAAGTAGCGCCTCATCTGCATGTTGACGAAGCGCGAAAGGTGCGAACCGCCGTTGATGGGGTTCGCACCGAGGATCAAACGTGATATCGAATAATTGCCAAAAGCGATACGGGGCATAATTGATGCTGTTGTTTCAGGCATAGAGTCCTCCTCGAAAAATGGTTACAAGTTGAAAGTTAGGAAATCCATCAGAGTCCGTTGAGAATTGCATTTTTGCTCTCGCTGGTCCGATTATGTGAAGACGAGCATTTCGTGATCGACGACGGTCGGGAGTTCGACGAAAGCCCAACCTTCAGCGCTGTGAACAGGGAACACTTGGTGACCGACCTGCAACGAAGCACGCTGGGGTGTGAAGCCATCATTCAAGCGTAGCGCAATGCGCAGCGGTCCGACGGGTAATGGTTCTTCGACGTAACCGGGCCAGGCACGGCAAGCACTCAAGTTGACGATGTGCAGGATAAAGCGCCCTTCCTGACGGTAGAGGTGACAGTCGAGATAGCCCGGTCCCTCGACAGAAAGCGGCAACGTATCGCGCGCGGCCCAGCGGACGGCGTTCGCCAACAAATCGCCGTGATCCGGCAACTGCTGACGTCCATAACAGCGGTCGATGTCGGCGGCGAAATAGACGATCCGCCCACCTGCCGGATGTTCCCGGACAACGATAGCGGGAATGTCGGTACGCGGCTCGCGCATCCAACTGAACTCCGGTGGGTAGATGGGGAAGGCGGGAACGTAAGTGGCGAGCACGTCAACGTCCGAGTCCGGCGTGATACCTTCCAATGTGCCGCCAAAGGCAATGATGTCCGTTTCGTCAAATCCTGCCAAGATGGGATGCCGGCTTGCGTTGTCCACAGGCGTATCGGACTGGTTCAATTCCGGCAACAAACGCAGGTAAGTGTGCGCCGAATGAACTTCCCA
>JBJYXQ010000196.1:0-1573 GCA_046260035.1 Anaerolineae bacterium | reverse complement strand
ACTGGTTCAATTCCGGCAACAAACGCAGGTAAGTGTGCGCCGAATGAACTTCCCAACTCTGTGTGCGCTCACCTTCCACACCGAAGCGTTTGTCGATGCGGTGGATACCGAACAAATCGTCCAACGCGGGGGTGGGGCGTGGGTCGCCCCAGGCATCGTAGCAACCACTGCGCCCGGTGACGACGAGGCTGCCGCCATTGGCGACGAAAGTATGCAGCGCATTGGCCTGCGCATCGGTCAGCACGCCGAGGTCGGGCAGGATAAGCACATCGAAGTGATCTGCATCCCGCGCGATGTGATCGGCGTGGACGGGCAGGAAAGGAATGCGCGTTCGCGTCAGCGCCATAGAGAAGCCGCGCCAGGGAAGCTGCACGCTTTCATGAACGTCATCGCGTCCATAAAAGTCGATGTTCTCCTGCGACCAGACCAGTCCCACATTGGCGACCGGCTCGCGGTCATAGAGATAGGCTTCGTTAGAAGCGTGCCACTGCATCAGCGGTTCGACCGTGCGGAATTGCCGCCGGTCGTCCTGGTGCGCCCCCACGTGATGCCACCACGGCGATATCCCCCCGGCAAAGCCCTCGCGCATCCAGAAACGGGTTTCCTCGGGCGGATTGGCGGCCTTGCGGAAGGGATGCTCGCCACGGACGTAGGTCGCCATACTCTCTGGGATAATCTTGTCCCACCCCAGCACACCGTGCAACAGCTTGCCGCTCAACCCGTTTTGCTCGAAGCCCGTGAGCGCATCCCGCGATTGCTGATCGCTCATCATAATCTGCGACCGCGCGCCGACTTCTTTAAGATCGCAGAAGGAAAGATGCGTGCGGACGGGGTTCCCGTTGATCATACCGAGCCAGAGGCAATCCGGGCCGCCGTGCGCTTGCGTCACACGGTTGTTCAAGTCCCAGTTTTCCAGACGGCACTGATAACTCCACTTGATCCAATGTCGATAAGCCGGATCATCCCAGTCGTCGACGATAGGGAGTGTATAGCCGGTATCGTCGCGGAATTTGCGGCGGCACGATTCGCACTGGCAGATAAAATCGCGTCCCACGCCGGTCCAACTGTTGTCGGTGAAGCCGTCGGGATGATACAAATCGATGATCTCGCGCAAAACATCGGGGAGATAGATTTTGTAATAGTCGCTGTTGACGCAAGTGAGATAACGGTCGCCTGCACGGCGTGGCTTGCCATCGGCATCCACCACAAACCAATCAGGATGCGCCTGATAGAAACGTTCTTCGGTGCGGTTAGAATCCATACGCGCCAGCACGGTCAATCCCTCCTCACGGGCCAGCGCCGTAATTTCGCCGAACAGATCGCGCTCTCCCAGGTGCGCGGCGCGGTAGTGCAGTGGAAAACGGCTTGGGTAATACGCGACAATGCCGCCCGCGTTGACGATGATCCCTTGCACGGCAGTGCGCCGCCAATAGTCACGCCACCACGCTGCATCATAGTCGAGCGGATCCAATTCGCTCAAGTTGGTCTGGCCCCAACGCCGGGTGCGCTTGTACCAGGGCGTACCTTGTTTTGTGCTCATCGTTCCCCCTTGAATATGTGGGATGAGATGAAG
>JBJYXQ010000195.1:0-3738 GCA_046260035.1 Anaerolineae bacterium | reverse complement strand
TGCATGTCGAGCGGCCGGATGCCAAGACCTGGAAACTGCAAGCGCAGCAGATCTGTATGCCGCTGAACGACGTGGATCGTGAACTGTTCCGCGCCATTCGCGGCTCGATCACGATCGCCGGACCGCTCCTGGCGCGTCTGTGCGATCTCTCCATCCCGGCGCCGGGCGGCGATATGATCGGGCGTCGCCGAGTGGATACGCACTTTATGGCCTTCCAGGAACTTGGCGCGGAGGTGGGTGTGGATGATGGCAGTTTCGTGCTCAAGGCCGATCACCTCACCGGGGCCGACATTTTGCTCGATGAAGCCAGCGTTACCGGTACGGAAAACGCGGTGATGGCTGCCGTCCTCGCAGATGGGACGACCACCCTTCGCAACGCTGCTTCCGAGCCGCACGTGCAGGACCTTTGTCACATGCTCAACGCGATGGGCGCGAAGATCAACGGCGTGGGTACAAACACTCTCGTAATCGACGGCGTGGAGCGCCTGCACGGCGTGGACTTCACCGTCGGCTCCGATCACATCGAAGTGGGCAGCTATATCGCACTGGCGGCGGCAACGCACGGCGAACTGCTCATTCATAATGCTGTACCGCAGCACTTGCGGATGACGCTGATGCACCTGGAACGGTTGGGCGTCACCGTAGAGATTCGCGGTGATGACATCTTTGTGCCTGCGAGGCAATCCCTGAAGATCGTACCCGACATGGGCGGCGCGATCCCCTCGATTGCGGACCAGCCGTGGCCCGCGTTCCCGGCGGACTTGATGAGTATTGCGCTCGTTCTAGCGACACAGGCCGACGGCGTGATCATCTTCCACGAGAAGATGTTCGAAAGCCGCCTGTTCTTCGTCGATAAGCTCATCCCGATGGGCGCGCGCATTGTCCTGTGCGATCCGCACCGGGCGTTGGTCTACGGCCCTTCACGGCTGCACGGCGACGAGATGGAGAGTCCCGACATCCGCGCCGGCATGGCGATGTTGATCGCGGCGCTCGCTGCTGAAGGGACCAGCACGATCTACAACATCCGCCAGATCGATCGGGGCTACGAGCGCATCGAAGAGAAGCTTCGTCCCCTCGGCGCCCGCATCGAGCGCCGCCAGGCGGGGACGTAATTCTTTACCGCTGAGAGCACAGAGTTCGCAGAGATAGATAATGTAGGCTTCTCTACGTTCTCAGCGACCTCAGCGGTGAAAAACACTCAGCGTTACGTTATGGATGACAAACTCCGCCAGCAGTTGAAGCGCCTTGGCGTGGTGAAGGGGCTGAAAGCGCTGCAACCCGCACCTCCGCCGACCCCGGCTGAACCAGCGCGGCAGGCGAGTTCCGCGTTGCCAGGCGACGAAATTGCAACCGAGTATGGCCCCGTGTGGGTGGAGAAACGCGTGTACCCATCCTTTCATCCCCACGGACGTTACACGCTCGGTGAGATGCAGCGCCTTCCGGTGGAGGCGTTGTCGCTCTTTGGCATACCGGATTTAGGCGCGCGCCCTGCGTTTCTCGACACGGAGACAACCGGGTTGTCGGGTGGCGCGGGGACGCTCGTGTTCCTCACCGGCATCGGCGTGTGGGAAAATGATGCACTAACACTGCATTTGGTCTTCCTCCGCAGTCCCGATGAAGAGTTGGCGGCGATGCACTACATCGAGGACGTGCTGGCGGGTGCAACCGGCATCGTCAGTTTCAACGGTACTGGCTTCGATCTCCCACTGCTCGAATCACGCTTTATCCTGAACCGGATGGCTCCAAGATGGCGGGCGCTGCCGCATCTGGATCTGCTCACCGTGGCGCGGCAGCTCTGGCGCGACCACCTGGGATCCCGGCGTCTGGGTGTGCTGGAGACAGAAATCCTGCGTGTGCAGCGCGCCGAGGTGGACATCGAATCGTCCTTGATTCCCTGGCTCTACCGGCAATACCTGAATACCGGTACCACCGACGACATGGTGCGGGTCTTTTATCACAACCGCATCGATGTACTGAGCCTGGTCTCCCTACTGGTTCATGTGACACGCATGGTCTCGTCCCCGGAGCAGATGGCGCTTGCGCCGGGGGAGTGGGCGGGCGTGGGTCGCGTATTCGACCGGGCCGGGCGGGAAGTGGATGCTTTCGTCGCATGGGAGCAGGCACTCACGGACGTGGAAAACCTGGATGAGGCGTGCGCTGCTCGGCTCTGGGCCGAGATGGCGTTGCGCCACAAGCGGCGCGAGTCGTGGGCAGAGGCGTTGGTGCTGTGGGATGCCTGGATCGAGTCCCAGCCTTTGGCCGTCGATCCGCTCGTAGAACGCGCCAAGTACTACGAATGGACCACCGGCGACTTGCACGCAGCGTTGGCCGAAACCGATAGTGCCCTGCAGCGCACTGAGCGTCATCCGAAGGGCCTCAAGCGGACGCAACTTCTGGCGGAGCTTCGCCATCGCAAAGAACGCCTGGAACGCAAGCTGGCAGCAGAAAATCACGAATCATGAATCGCGAATTACGATTCATGATTCACACATGGAGAATGGTATGCAATTATTGTTAGCAACACACAATCAGGGGAAACGTCGGGAGTGGCGCGCGCTGTTGGACGGGCTGGATGTCGAGCTGTTGCTGCCCGATGACCTCGGCTTGACCGGTGACATCGAGGAGACTGGGGACACCTACGTCGAGAACGCGCTGATCAAGGCGCGGACGCTGGCGAAGGTCTCCGGCTTACCCACGCTGGCCGATGATTCCGGTCTCGAAGTGGACGCCCTCGAGGGCGCGCCGGGCGTGCGTTCGGCACGTTATCACCTCGGAACGGACGAGGTGCGCTACCGGGCGCTACTCAAGGCGCTGGATGGTGTCCCGAAGGAGAAGCGGGGTGCGCGTTTTCGCTGTATTGCGGCGTTGGTGATTCCAGGTGCAGGGGATACCGCTCGCGAATTCATCACTGAGGGTGTCTGTGAAGGCGTGATCGGCTTTGGACCTGCTGGGGAAGAGGGGTTTGGCTACGATCCTGTTTTCTATCTGCCGGATCGCGGTTGCACGATGGCAGAATTGCCTGCCGAGGAGAAAAATCGCATCAGCCACCGCGCCCGCGCTGCGCAGAAGATGCGGCCGATTTTGGGGCGGGAGGCCCGGCTCTGAAAAGGCCGGGCGAAAAGAGCGAAGCCCCTGCGGGGCTATAATTCAGCCCACAGGGCTTTGTTCTTTTGGCGTGAGGGCTTTAGCCCCGCGCTTTCGCACAAGCGATAAAACGATGAAAACAATGCCACAGAAAATCCGATTACTCGAACCACCCGTTTTATTGATAACTTTGCTTTCTGCTTGTTTGGGTGGGGCTGCGGCGTGGGCGGTGACGGGCGTGTTCTCTATCATCGTGTTTGTCATCGTAGCGGCGCTTGGTCTTGCAGCGCAGGTGGGGTTCTCCAAACTCAAGTCGTATCTGCCGTGGATCTTCGCCCCGCTTCTGCTTATCGTAGTGTACTGGACGCAGACCGGGAGACTAGATTGGGCAGCAGTCTGGCTTGCGCTTATCGTGGCAGCAACGTTGACGCGGCGTTTCCCGGTGGCAGCGCGATTAGCAAAATATGGCTACGTTTTGGCATATATGCTTTTATTGATCGGCATTATGGTTGGCAATATTCCTATATGGTGTCTGCTGTGCCTTTTGCCTGCACCGTTGGCCTGGCGTGCGCACAAATCGGCTGATGCGACAATCTCCGAGGAGTGGGCGATTGTCACCGGGATGTTTCTCATCACGGGGTATCTGATCAAGGG
>JBJYXQ010000194.1:46732-48115 GCA_046260035.1 Anaerolineae bacterium | reverse complement strand
CGGCGTGATGATCGGGCGCGCTGCCATCGGCAACCCGTGGATCTTCTACCGCCCCGAGGGGCGCGGCCGCGACCTGCCCGACATCCCGCTGGCCGAGCGCGTGCCGGTCATCCTGAAACACCTGCGCCGGATGGTCGACTTCCATGGCGAAATCATGGGGCACCGCCGCTTCCGCAAGCACCTGCGCCGCTACCTCACCAACACTGACATCAACCGCCGGCAGCGCCGCGCCTTCCTGCAGTGCGAGGATTTCGGAACGTTCGTGACTTTGTTGGAAAATCTCGCGGGTATCTAATGCCGCCACAGTCCATGGGTACCTCTTTGGAAGGTGTTTTTAGCCGCAAATTCTGGCTGCATTGCATAAATTCTTCTGACTCGACTGGAGAATAGTAAGACCCTGCCTAACTTGCTGATACAGTTGCAATTTCGTGCTTTGTGTGCTAACCTATGTGTGAGAACATTCAAGCGGCCTTGAGGGCCGGAAGTTTAACTTACACCATAGGGAGGGTAAAAACGATGAACCTGTTGAAGAATCCCAATTTCGACGAGGGACATTACCACCAGGATGGCATTGCCGAAATTGTGGTGCCCAAGGATTGGTATCTCTACTGGATCGATAAAGAAATCTTCAAAGGCGCCGCTGCCGTTGCCTACCGCCCAGAATCGGTGGTATGGAACATCAAAGACGCCCCCGCGCACGAGAAATCCCTCTTCTTCCTGAGCGGGGACTATTGCTGGAAAATATTCAAGGCCAGTGCCCCCGTCTACTATGCTGCGACCCAGGTCGTTTCCGGCCTGACCCCAGGCGCGAAGTATCGCTTCAACGCGAAGGTCTTTCCTGACATCGTGACCGGCCATGCAGGCGGGAAGAAAATTCGCCCGACTGATATGTGGGCAGCCGAAGCCCGCGCGGGATGGAGCGCGCCGGATACCCCCTGGCCGCATGCCGAGGATGGCGACGTCACGTGGCACGAGTGGTTTAACATGCAAAACCAGAACTTCGTCTTCGGTGAGTACAACGATGTGTGGGTGGAATTTGAAGCACCCGCCAGCGGCGAAGTTCGCGTATGGGTGGAATGCAAAGCCAAGTGGGGCTTCGAGAACAACTGGTTTATGGATTCTTTTTCCCTGGAGCCGGTCGATGGTGAACCCACACCGCCCGTGCCACCGGTGGAACCGCCCACCCCGCCAGTAGAACCACCGACGCCACCTGTAGAACCGCCCGCCCCATCCGAGCGCGGCGCGCCAAGAGAGCAATACGCGCGCACCTATATCCTGCTCCCGGTGACTATCTCGCCAGAAATGGCCCAGATCGCCTTCAAAGTCGCACTTGAAAAACGCGCGACCATCGGCTTCTCACCGGACGATTCCGGCATCGGCGAT
>JBJYXQ010000194.1:29679-46632 GCA_046260035.1 Anaerolineae bacterium | reverse complement strand
ACTTAAGAAGAATGAAAATTCTCACCACGAAGCCACAAAGTTGGATAAGTTTTCCTTTGTGTCTGTGTGACTTGGTGGTTCATTTTATACGGAGAGGACACGTTTAATGGAATCTACTACAACCCGAATAACGATAGAGGATGTCGCCCGTTACCCACTTCCGGGTATGGCAATCCCCAACACCTTCGCCTTTAGTCCCGATGATGCACTGCTCACCTATCTCCATAGCTCCGAGGGAACGCTCACACAGCAACTCTATGCCTGCAACGTGGAGACGGGCGAAACCTGGCAGCTTGTCACACCGCCGGGTGCAGGTGACCAGGAACAGACGCTTTCGCTGGAAGAAAAACTGCGCCGCGAGCGTGCTCGCTCCCTCGCCGTGGGTGTGACGCGCTACGCACTGGCGAAGCAAGGCTTCCGCGTGCTCGTGCCACTCAAAGGCGGCATCTACGTGCAGGATGACGCCACCGCGGACGGCGGAAACGCCCCACTCCGTTGCGTCGTGAGTGGTGATGGTACGCCCGCACTCGATCCACAATTCTCGCCAGACGGGAACGCCATCGCCTACGTGCAGGACGCGGAACTCTACGTGGTCTCCGTCGATGGCGGCGCACCGGTGCAGGTCACCGAGGGCGCGCGCGGCACAGGACGCACCCACGGCCTCGCCGAGTACATCGCGCAGGAAGAGATGGGACGCAGCCACGGCTTCTGGTGGTCGCCTGATAGCCAGTGGCTGGCGTTCACCGAGGTGGACGAGACGCACATCCCCATCTATCGCATCGTCCACCAGGGACAGGATCGCGTCGGCGAGGGAGCACAGGAAGATCATCGCTATCCCTTCGCGGGACAGGCCAACGCAAAAGTTCGGCTTGGCGTTGTATCCGTGAACGGCGGCACGCCAGTATGGATGGACCTGGGCAATACGCACGACATTTACCTTGCCCGCGTGCAGTGGCAGCCTGATGGTCGCCTCGTCGCGCAGACCGAAAACCGCGAGCAGACCGAACTCCGGCTGCTGCGCTTCGACCCGCAGACCGGCGCAGGCGAAATACTCCTCACCGAGGCCAGCGACGTGTGGATCAACCTGCACAATATGTTCACACCACTCAAAGATGGGCGCTTCGTGTGGGCCTCGGAGCGCACCGGCTTCCGCCACCTCTACCTTTACGCCGAGGACGGAAAGCTCATCCGCCACCTGACGGATGGCGCGTGGATGGTGGACGCGCTCGCCGGCGTCGACGAGGAACGCGGATTGATCTACTTCACCGCAACCCTGGAACACCCCACCGAACAGCACCTCTACGTCGTCTCACTGGAGGGCGGAGAACTACGGCGGCTCACTCACGAACCGGGGATACACGCCGTCACCCTGGATCACGCCCAGCGGCGCTTCATCGACGTTCACAATGCGCCGGAAACACCGCCCACCGTCACGTTGCGCGATTTAGAGGATGGCGCGCTGCTGCGCACAATCTACGACACACCCGATCCGCGCGTCGCAGCTTTGGACCTACCCGCACCCAAAATCGTCGCGTTCCAAAACTGCAACGGCGATACGCTGTATGGCGCGCTCTACTTCCCCCCGGCGGAATTCGGCTCAGGGCCACATCCGGTCATCGTTAGCGTCTATGGGGGACCGCACGCACAGCGCGTGAGGCGCCATTGGGCCATCACGGCAGATATGCGGGCGCAATACCTCAGCAGCCTGGGATTTTTGGTGTTCAAAGTGGATAATCGCGGTAGCGCGCGCCGGGGTCTGGCCTTCGAAGGTGCGATCAAGCACAATATGGGCAACCTTGAGGTGCAGGATCAGGTGGACGGCGTGAAGTGGCTCGTCGAGCAAGGCTGGGCAGATCCGGCCCGCGTCGGCATCTATGGGTGGAGCTACGGCGGCTACATGGCGGCAATGTGTCTGGCCCGCGCCCCGGAGACGTTCAAAGTCGCCGTGGCGGGTGCGCCCGTCAGCCATTGGGATGGCTACGACACGCACTACACTGAGCGCTACATGGGTACACCGCAATCGAATCCCGAAGGCTATCACAGCGGCAGTGTGATGACGCATGTGGACAAGATGCAGGGGAAATTGCTACTCGTCCATGGTCTCATCGACGAGAACGTGCACTTCCGCCACACTGCCCGGCTCATCAACGCCCTTATCCGCGCGCGCAAGCCTTACGAATTGCTGCTCTTCCCCGACGAACGTCACGTGCCCCGTAGCTTGGCCGACCGCGTCTATATGGAAGAGCATGTACGAGATTTCTTCGTCGAAAACTTGTAGTACAAACTCCTATGCAAAAGTGGGCGAACCAGAGTTCGCCCACTTTACTTTTACAGGGATATGATTGATAGAACTACTGCGGCTCGCCCTGGACGTACAGCCGGTAGTTTGCATAGGGCACGTACTTGATGGCGACATCAAACGTCGCCGAGGTGGTCGGGGCAATGCTGTCCACAAGGACCGCCATCCCCGTACTCACGATCTCCCCTTGCACATTGAGCAACGCACCGTTGACAGTCACATTCTTTACAGTGTAGGCGTTGGGATTGCGCACCCACCCCGTAAGGTGTACGTAGCCAACGGCATCCTGATACCGCCCCGTCGCGCTCACCGTCAGCGGGGCCGCGCCCCGATCCGTCGGCGCGCCTTCCGGGTGCAAAATCACCGAAACCAGATTCTTGGAAATCGCCTCGATAACAAACGGGCACGCGTCGCCAGGGGCCAGGAGCAAGCACGTCACATCCGCCTTGATCGGCCCGTAGCGCGATCCGTCGTCCGTGAAGAAGGTGGCTACCACCCCCAACGCTGCATAGTTCTCAGCAGCGTCATTGCGCAACACGCCGGAGACGCGGTAACGGTAGCCTTCCAATGCCTGGTTCGCACTCACGTGAATGCTGAGCGGTGGGGCATAATTGGGATCATCCAGCAACGTCAACACACCGGAGGCCACGACACCCGGCGACTTCGGCATAGCCGGCAATCCGGAACCTGCCGCCCTCGGCGACGCCGTCGGTGGTACTGCAGTAGGTGTCGGTTCGGTGGATTCGGGCGTTGCGGTCGCCGGTGCAGCGGTTGGCGTGGGCGACGCGGGCAACGCAGTCGACGTCGGCGTCGGTGAAGACATCGGCGGCATCGTAGGGTATGACGTCGGCGTGGGGCGCGGCGTGTTGGTCACGGCCGGGGCTTCTGCTGCAGGAGCGGTTGCCGTCGCCTGTGGCGCTTCTGAAGGCTCAGAAGTCGCGGGAGTAGATTCGCAGCCAGTGACGATCAACGTCATCACCAACAACAGAACGAGACAAGACAAAACACAGAATCGGGATCGCATACATTTCTCCTTAAGCTTTCATATTTCAAAATCAGGCCAACCGCCGCAAGATACGTTCCAGGCGGACGGGATCGCGGCCTAGATAATGTGCCAAGTAACGTCCGGCTTCGAGGAAGAACTCACCGCGCAACGCCTCTGGGCGCAGACGTGCCGCCCGTTGCAACGCGGTCGGGATCAACTCGTCGGCAGGTACGTCGTGGTTATCAAGCAGCGCGCGCATGAAGTCCGGCGCATCGGTGATATGGCGGACTTCGTCCTTACTGCAGACCACAATGCGATGCAGGATCATCGGCGGTTGCGGCGGCAAGCCATAATGATAGCCAGCTTCATCACGGTAGCCGATAGCCGCTACGGCAATCTCCACCGGGATGGCGCGGTTCTCCTGCTGGTCGCGGATGATTTCTGCGTAGCGGGGATCGTCTTCTATCACCGTCACCGCCAGGTTTTTGAGAAAGGGATCGTCCTGCAACGTGATGTTGTAGACTAAGCCAATAAGGTCTGCCTGTCGTTGCTGGATGGCCGCGCGCACGAACGTGCCAAACGTCGGGACATCCGGCTCCGGGATGCGCGACGCCACCACAAACCCACGGATGTCGGCCCGCAACACGTTGCCTATCGTAATCGTTTTATCTTGATCGGTCATAAAAGCTCCTAAAGAATGAGGAATCAGCGAATGGAAGAATGAAAGAATCAGCCAATCAACAAATCTTCAATTCCGAAATCTTCAATCACCAAATTTCCAATTCCCATCACCTTTTCCCCAAATACGCCTTCTGCTGGGCTTTCTCTGAAGGACGGGCGAGGATGCCCTGCGCGAAGAGATGGCGCTGGATCTCACCGTCCAGTGCAACCTTGTCCGCTGTAGTGACGAGTGCCTCTTCGTGAGCGCGCGCCAGCACATACGGATACCCGTTCAACACCTGCGATTGGTGCAGCAGGATAGCGTGCAGGGCCGCAATCGCGTCCTCGTTCAGTGCACTCCACGCCGGCACATCCACCCGTGCAATCGCATCCGTATAAACGGATGATACGGACGGCGATCCCACGTTAATGTAGCAGAACCACACCTCGTGCCCGTGTCCGGCGTGCCGCCGATTGGTCGCCGAGGGGCGGGTGAACCAGGCCGAACGCTCGCCCGGCGCGAGAAAGTGTGCCATCAGCGCCGCGTCGGTCAACTGGCGCAATGGGTTTTCCTGGAGCCTGCCCGGCACGTCCTCCGGCGCGAGCCGGCTCGCCCAGAGCAGTTCCGATAACGCGTGCCCACCCGGGCGGGCCACGTATCCCACCGGCAGCCCTCCTGCCTGGCGGATCTCGGTCAACGCGTCCAGGTATGCATCCACAACCTGGAAGTCGCTCCGGCTGCGTTCGACGTAGGGCCACAACAACGGGCCGTCGGTCAACGCCAGAAGTGGCGCGGCGGGTGCGAGGTGGTGTTCGAGAGTCGTCAACTCGGCAAGGTAGGCCATCTCCCGCACCAGGCGCTCCATGCCCACGCGCTCTGGCGATATGAGATAGCCCTGTGCGTCATACAATTCTTCATCTTTGAAGTGCAGTGTCTCGCAACTGTACGGGCGGGGCCGTGAGCCGTCGTAGGCAAAGGCGAGGCCGCCGATTTGAATCAGGTAGTACAGTGCTACCGCGTGCGCGTCCGGGTACACCTGTGATCCATCGACGCCGATAACCACCGCCCCGTGGGGCGGGTCACCGGTCACCGTCACGCGCGTATCGAGCGCTGCATCGGCGGCAGGCAACGCGCCGGGCCAATTGTGCTCGCCGGACGTTACAGGAGCCAGACGCTCGCGCAACGTTGCCGGGTCCTGCGCTTCGACCAACCAGCGCAATGCCCGCACGACATCATCTTCGCGCAAAGATTGGCGCTCGGCAGCCAGCCGGCTCAGCACATCAATATCGGTTTTTAACCGTTCAATATGTAGCAATGAGATCCCTCTATCTTCAATAACCGGCGCTCAGAACCTAACCGGGAATTCACCGTTGAAACACCCGAAAAACTTGCAGGCACAATTTCCAGATAGCGTCTTATTCTATCGCTAAAACAGGGCTTTGCAACAAAGTTACAGATGCGTGACAAATTTATCCCAAATTTTACGAATTTTGTTATCAAAATTTGGGATTTCCCTATTGCATTACTTGGGATTATCGTGTATAATTGTGGGTAACTGTGGGGAAAAATGGAGGAAAGTGGGGGATAACACCCTTTTACATCCCAATTTTAGCATCGTTGGTGGGGAAAACAAGGCCATGTTCTTAGGACAGTACACGTACACATTAGACAGCAAAGGAAGAATTACCATCCCCTCACGCTTCCGCGACGAACTCACGGGAAGCATCGTTATCACCCGGGGATTAGACCATTGTCTAACCATTTACCCCATGGATGTTTGGGACGAAATCGCCCAGAAGGTCAATGCACTCCCTATCACTGACCCGCGCGGGCGGGCGCTGCGACGCGTCTTCTTCGCCGATGCTATGAACGCAGAACTGGATCGCCAGGGACGCATTTTGATCCCCGATCGTCTGCGTGATTATGCCGGATTGGATCTTTCCACCGAAATCGTGGTCGTGGGTCTGGACCGATTCCTTGAAATATGGACACCTGAACAGTGGGAAGAAGCCAATGTCCGTCAGACAGAAATGATGGACGAGGATCCGGCGTTATGGGAGAACTTGCAGATTTAACATCGCAAACTGCGGATGCGGCGCAAAGTGGCCACATTCCTATCCTCCTGGCCGAAGTCCTGGACGGACTCTCGATCAAGCCGGGTGGGTATTACCTCGATGCAACGGTTGGTGGCGGTGGACATGCGGCCGCCATCCTCGAAGCCTCCGGCCCTACGGGCCAATTGCTGGGGCTGGATCGTGATCCCGAAGCTGCGGCGCGCGCGGCAATGCACCTTAAACCTTTTGGAGATCGGGCGCAAGTTGTAGCCACATCTTACGTCCATTTGACAACAGCCCTGCGGCACGCCGGATTCCCGCCCCTCGATGGTGTTTTGTTCGACTTGGGATTTTCTTCCTGGCAGGTAGACGACCCCGCGCGCGGGTTTGCCTTCCGTATGGACGGCCCGTTGGATATGCGCTTCAATCCCACGAGCGATGATCCACCGGCCGCCGTTTTAGTCAACCAACTGGCAGAAGCAGATTTGGCCGACGTGCTATGGCGTTACGGCGAAGAGTCGCGTAGCCGCCGGATCGCGCAAGCCATCGTTACCGCACGGCCCATCCGCAGCACAGAGCATCTGGCCGATGTGATTGTAGCGGCAGTAGGGCGAGGGCGTGGCGAGAGGCTACATCCCGCCACGCGCACTTTTCAGGCGTTGCGCATTGCAGTGAACGACGAACTGGAAGGCATCGCCGAGGCGCTACCTCAGGCTATGGCGGCGCTGCGTTCCAGGGGACGATTAGCGGTCATCGCCTTTCACTCACTGGAAGACCGCATCGTCAAACGCTTCCTGAAGCAGGAAGAACGCGGGTGTATCTGTCCACCCGAAGCGCCTATCTGCACATGCGGGCACACGCCCACTTTGCGGAATATAACGCGCAAGCCGATAACACCATCTGCGGAGGAAGTTGCCGCCAATCCCCGCAGTCGCAGTGCAAAGTTACGCGTGGCGGAGAAACTGTAAAGCAGTCAGCTTTCAGCCATCAGCTATCAGCATTAGGCACTGATAGCCAATTGCTGAAAGCTGATGGCTGAAAGCTGAAGGCTATATGAGCGTACTCTGGCAGCAGAAAACACACGGTGTCCTGAAACGAAAAGAAAAAATGCAGCGCCTCCTGGCGCGGCTTTTGCTTGGGGTGGTTGTGATCACGACGGTCTTGGCAGGCATTTATCTAACGTTGGTCGCTTCGAACGTCCATACTGCGCGCCGTCTGTGGGCGATGGAACACGAAATAGCTAATGCGACGCGGGGAAACCAGGCTCTCATGACCGAGATCGCCCGTCTGAGTTCCATTCCCGTGCTGCAAGAACGCTCAGTGGCCCTGGGATACCAGCCGGCTGAGTCCATTGACTACCTATACTTGGGAGAGCCTTGAGATGCTACACGGTCCAGATACACGCCTGCGCCTGATTTCGGTGCTGTTGATTGCTGCCCTGCTGCCCATCCTCGGGCAGCTAGTGCGTCTACAGGTCCTTGAGCATAGCCAGCATCAGAACGAAGCTGAGACACTGGTCCGCCGCCAATATACCTTGCCCGAAGCGCCTTGGGGCGTGATTATGGATCGCAACGGCGATTTGCTGGTCGGCAATGTGCCAGTATATAACGTAGGCGCTGAACTCAGTGAGGACATCGATACAGTGATAGCAGTCTCCGTGCTCGCGCCTCTGTTGAATCGCACGGAAGAAGAACTGCTCGCCACGATGACACTAACGGAGGGCACTGAAACACCTGTATGGCGCCCTTTGACCAATCACGTTCCCCCTGAGACAGCACAGAAACTCTTGGACTTGAACTGGTCCTGGATTACCCTATCACCCACGTGGGAGCGCTACTACGCTGAAGGCGCGCTGGCATCCCATACATTGGGCTTTGTCAATGCCGACGGCATGGGCTATGGCGTCCAGGCTTTCCAATTGCGCTTCTTGCGCGGCGATAGCATCGCCCGCGTCGGTTCAGTAAGTGGCGACACCAACCCTATGCCCGACGAACTGATGGGGGGTAATCTAACCCCCTACCCGGGAACGGATCTGCGCCTCACGATCGACCGTACGATCCAGGCATTTGTTGAGGGGGCGCTTGATCAAGCCATTGTGGATTACAAGGCGGCGGGTGGCACAATCCTGGTGATGAACCCACGGACCGGTGAGATTTTGGCGGTCGCCAGCCGCCCGAATTATGAGCCACACCGCTACCCCGAGTATGCGCAAAACGGTGAAGATGCCCTCTTCCGCGACCCGGCGGTAAGTATCGCCTACGAACCCGGCTCGGTCTTCAAGGTTGTCACCGTAGCCGCCGCGCTCGATTCCGGGCGTGTGGACCTGAACTGGTCCTACTACGATACAGGCGAACTGGAATATGGCGGCGTACCCATCCGCAACTCTACCGGTGCCGCGTATGGGCAGCAAGGTTTGCAGGGCATCCTGGATCACTCCCTGAACGTCGGTGTAGCGACGTTATCAACCCAGGTACTTGGTGCAGATCTCTTTTACAAATACGTGCGCGCCTTTGGTTTTGGGCAGACTACCGGCATCGAACTTTCCGGAGAGACGCGCGGCATCGTCCACCTCCCCACCGATTGGGACTGGTCCGACAGCTACCTGGCGACAAATCCTTTCGGGCAGGGGATCGCAGTAACACCACTCCAAATGGCGATGGCGATCTCCGCCATTGCCAACGACGGGGTGATGATGCAACCGCGCATCGTGGCAGAACGCCAGTATTCAGATGGGCGCACCGTACCTATTCCGGCACACGAATTGGGGCAACCGGTCTCGGCCGAAACGGCTCACACGGTCATGGAGATCATGGCGCGTAGCGTCGAAACCGTCGCCAAAGTAGCACAGGTTCCGGGGTATCGTGTCGCAGGAAAATCAGGCACGGCGCAGATCCCGACAACCGGTGGCTATGATCCACAGCAGGTTATCGTATCGTATGCAGGATTCGGACCGGTACCAGATCCGCAAGTCGTCATTCTGGTCAACCTGGACCGTCCAGATGTGCCGGCTGATGTGCGTTGGGGCATCGATACAGCCGCGCCCGTTTTCCAGAAAGTGATGGCACGCGTCTTGACGCTTATGGGCGTTCCACCTTCAGATTTGCGCGCGGGACCATAATCAAACCAATCATCAAACTATCGATCAAAATGAAACAACTGACATTGGCGAGTCTCATCGAGGGAATAAGCAACTGGCGTCCGGCAGGTATGGAGACGCCGGTTCGTCCTATTCTGGACTCGCGCACGGCAGAACCCAAACGCGAAGGTTCGCGCACTATATTCTTCGCCTTCAAGGGCGAAAACGTCGATGGGCATGATTACGTCGGCGACGCCTTCAAACGAGGCGCGGTTGCCGCCGTCATCGAACATGATGTAGATACCGCAGCATGTGGCGCCGCCAGCATCCTCGACGCGACCGCAGTGCCACCCACCACGCCATTGAAGACACCGCTGCTCATCCGTGTTCGCGATACACTTGATGCATTGCAGTCCGCAGCACGCTTTTGGCGACAGCAGGTGAATCCGCGGGTCATCGGGATCACCGGCAGCGTCGGTAAAACGACAACCAAGGAAGTCGTGACCAAGGTACTCGCCAACCGCTATCGTGTGCAGCGCAGCACCGGCTCGTACAACAACGAAATCGGGTTGCCGCTCACCCTGCTCCAGTTGACCGACGAAGATGCCTACATCGTGTTGGAAATGGGGATGTACGTACGTGGCGATATCCAACTATTGGCCGAGATTGCGCGCCCTCACGTGGGCATCGTCACCAACGTGGAACCGGTCCATCTGGAGCGTGCCGGCAGCATCGAGAACATCGCTCTGGGCAAACGCGAGCTGGTCGAGAGCCTGCCGCCCGCACCGGAAGGTGTGGCCATCCTCAACTACGACGATCGTCGGGTCTGGGCGATGGCAGAACACACACAAGCGCGAATTTTTTCCTACGGCCTCTCGCCAGAAGCCGACCTGTGGGCCGATGATGTGGAAACGCAAGGACTAGATGGCATTCGGCTGCGCCTGCACTACGCGGGAGAGCAACTCTACGTCAAAGTTCCTTTATTGGGACGGCACAGCGCGCACACGGTGCTCCGCGCTGCCGCCGCCGGATTGGTCGAAGGACTGGACTGGCAGGAGATTGTTGAGGGCTTGCACGCACCCGGCCCGCAGTTGCGCCTTGTCGCCGTGCGAGGACTACAAAACTCACTCATCCTAGACGACACGTACAATTCCAGCCCAGCATCGGCGTTGGCGGCGTTGAATTTGCTCAAGACATTGGAAGGACGCAAGATCGCTATCTTGGGTGACATGCTGGAATTGGGCGATTACGAAGAAGCTGGACACCTCAAGGTGGGCTGCCGGACCGCCAACATTGTGGCAGAGTTGGTCACCGTGGGCGAACGCGCGCGCTTCATTGCACAAGGGGCCGAACTCTGCGGCTTTCCGTGCGATCACGTCCACGAGACACCGGACTGCGAAACCGCCGTAGCCGTGCTGCACGAGATTCTGCAACCACAGGACATCATTTTGGTGAAAGGATCCCGTGGCATGAAAATGGAGCAGATTGTGATGGCTATTAGCAAGGAGTCGCCGTGAGCTTTGCCTTGATTTTAGCCAGCATCTCGTTTCTGATGGTCGTCTTTTGGGGTGGCCCATACATCGGCTTACTCAAACGCTGGCATGTCGGCAAACGCATCCGCATCGACGGACCGAGCGGGCATCAGACCAAAATGGGGACGCCCACAATGGGCGGGGTCCTTATCACAGTTCCTGTCATCCTTATCACACTGGCATTGAACATTTACAATCTTATCGGCAACACGGTCTTGGGCCGCTCAATCCTGGTGCCGTTGGGCGTGATGATCGCTTACGCCGTGCTCGGTGCATTCGATGACTGGGCCGGGGTGAAGGGCGTGCGGCGCGGCGAAGGGTTCACCGCGCGGTTTAAGATGGAGATCGAACTGGTGCTCACATTTGTTGTCGCACTGGTGATGTATTATGGGCTGGACCTACACAGCATCGCCATCCCCGGCATCCCGGAGAAGATCGACATCGGCCTCTTCTACATCCCCATAGCGATGTTCATCATCATCGGGTCGGCCAACGCCGCCAATCTCACCGACGGGCTGGATGGACTGGCAGGCATCATTATGGCAAGCACTTTCGTCGCCTACGCCATTATCGCCGATCTGCAAGGACAGATTTACCTAGAGCGCTTCTGCTTCACGATTGTCGGCGCATCGTTTGCCTTCTTGTGGTTCAATGCCCATCCCGCCGAGTTGATGATGGGCGACACGGGTTCCCTGGCATTGGGCTCGACGTTGGGCGTGGTGGCATTGATGACCGGACAATGGTTAATCTGGCCCATCGTCATGTTGATGCCGGTTGCCATCACGCTATCGGTAATCATCCAAGTGGGTTATTTCAAGTTCACCAAGAAGAAATACGGTGAGGGTCGGCGCGTCTTCAAGATGGCGCCATTGCACCATCACTTCGAGCTGCTGGGATGGTCAGAGACGCAGGTGGTACAGCGCTTCTGGCTCGTCCAACTGCTGGCGGCGATGGCCGGTGTGGCCCTGGCGTTGATCTAGTTTCGAATTACAAATTACGAACTTTGACATGACAGCGACATCGAACGTGGTGATTCTAGGACTGGCCAGGCAGGGAAAAGCGCTGGCACGCTTTTTCGCCGAACAAGGATGGCGAGTCACCGTTTCGGACATGCGCAAACCCGAGGCGCTACAAGACGCGATGCGCGAACTGGATGATCTGCCAATCCACTACGTCTTGGGTAAACACCCGCTGAGTCTGCTGGACAACTGCGACTTGTTCTGCACCAGCGGTGGTGTACCCGCCGATCTGCCGGTTGTGCAAGAAGCCGCACGGCGCGGGATCCCGCTCAGCAACGACGCGCAGGAGTTCATACGACGCTGTCCGGCTCCAATCGTCGGCATCACCGGCTCGGCAGGGAAGACGACGACGACGACACTGGTGGGCAAGATCCTGACCGAAGCCGGATTCACCACGTGGGTCGGTGGCAATATTGGCAATCCGTTGATCAACGATCTTCCAGAGATGCAGCCCACCGACCGGGTAGTGATGGAGCTTTCGAGTTTCCAGTTGGAGTTGATGCAGGTCAGCCCGCAAATCGCCGGGGTGCTCAACATCACACCTAACCACCTGGACCGGCACAAAACGATGGAGGCCTACATTGCGGCAAAAGCCAACATCGTCACCCATCAGAGGGAAAGCGATATCGCCATACTCGGTTACGACGAACCGAACGCGCGAGCGCTGGCAGAATTGACACAAGCGGAAGTGCGGTATTTTAGCGGGACAGCGCAGGTTGGCAAAGCCGACCTCGTCAATAACGAAATTCAATTTAGGGCATTTTTACAAAAGAATAGGCTCGTTCTACAACGCGCCGAGGGTCAGAGCACCGTGTGCGAACGCCGCGATCTACGTCTACGGGGGTTGCACAACGCGATAAACGCTCTGGCAGCGATCGCGTTGGCGGATGCGGCAGGCGCAGATGTTGTGGCAATGAGACGCGTGCTGACGACCTTTACCGGGGTCGAACACCGTCTGGAAGAAATACGCCGCGTTAATGGCGTGTTGTGGGTCAACGACTCCATCGCCACCGCACCGGAGCGCGTGCTGGCGGCCTTACAGTCGTTCGACGAGCCGCTGATTCTGCTGGCAGGTGGGCGCGATAAGGATTTGCCTTGGGAGGCATTCGCGCGCACGGCAATCCAGCGTGTGCGGGTGCTCGTCTTATTTGGCGAGGCAACGGAGTTGATCCGTGGACACGTCGAAGCGGCGTTGGCA
The DNA here is from genome assembly GCA_046260035.1 of Anaerolineae bacterium. Lineage (GTDB taxonomy): Bacteria > Chloroflexota > Anaerolineae > B4-G1 > SLSP01 > DSWT01. The sequence continues at coordinate 33,808 of JBJYXQ010000194.1, read as the reverse complement.
GAAGCCCGGGCGAAACACCAGGCTGTGAAGCTCGAAACAGTCGTCGCGGCGGGGACGCTGGAGAATGCAGTACAAGTCGCCGCGCATCATGCACAACCCGGCGACGCTATCTTGCTCTCGCCCGGCGGCACGAGCTTTGATGCTTTCCCTGATTTCGCCGCTCGCGGCGAACATTTTCGAGAATTAGTATTGGCATTGTAATAGTAAATTAGGAGATTGGGATGGCTGGACGTAAAAGAAAAACCACCGGTCGCACCTCCGCTGGCACCCACAGCTTCGATATGATGCTGGGGGTGACGGTGTTGGCGCTTTTGGCCTACGGGCTGCTGATGCTGTACAGCGCCACATTTTTCGTAGGCGAAGGTTTCTGGCAAAGACAACTCCTCTGGATTGCGTTGGGTGGCGTCATTATGCTGATTATGTACAGCGTGCCTTATACGGTTTGGCAGAAATTTGCCCTGCCCTTGATGGGCGCAGCGCTGATCCTGCTGTTTGTGGTGCTGCTGTTGGGCGAACTGATCCTGGGCGCACAGCGTTCACTTATCGGTGCATCGATCCAGCCGGGTGTCCTGGCGCGACCGATCGTGGTGATCTACATCGCAGCCTGGCTATCTTCCAAAGGCGAGCAGCTCAACCAGGTGCGTTATGGTCTGATCCCCTTCGCTGTGATCATCGGCGTGGTGGCTGGTATGGTCGCGTTACAGCCTGACTTGAGCACGGCCCTACTACTCGTCATCACCGGATTGGCGATGTTCTTCTACGCGGGCGGCGATCCGATCCAGATTTTTGTATCGGTTATTTCCGGTGGTACAGCCTTCGGCTTTCTGGCCTGGCAACTGCCGCATGCGCGAGAACGGCTCATGGCCTATATCGGATCCCTACGTGATCCAGCGCAAATGCCCTATCACGTGCATCGTGCGATCATCGCCATCGGCGAGGGCGGTATCCTGGGCGTGGGAATCGGCGCCGGGCGGTTGAAATCCGGCTATCTGCCCTTCCCTCACACCGACAGTATTTTCGCCGTCATCGCCGAGGAAGCTGGTCTATTAGGATGTTTGTTGGTCATCACGCTCTTCATCCTGCTCGCCTATCGTGGCTACCGCATCGCACTGGAAACGCCGGAGCCATTTGGTTCGCTGCTTGCTTTCGGCGCAACGACGATGATCATCACCGAGGCGCTGTTGAACATTATGGTTATGGTCGGGCTGATTCCCTTCACCGGCACGGCACTGCCGTTCTTTACCTACGGCGGTTCAGAAATGTTGATGACGATGGCCGGCGCGGGATTGTTATTGAGTGTTTCACGAGGAAGACCGAAACGGGGAGAAAGGAGGACATTCGCCAATGCGATTTTGGATCGTGGGCGGCGGGACAGGCGGACACGTGTATCCGGCACTCGCCGTAGCTCAAGCGCTGCAAGCCGCCGCGCCTGAGGCAGGTGTTGCGAGAAACGCCTTGACCTGGATAGGCAGCATCGGCGGCATGGAGGCGGAATTGGTCGCGCGCGCTGGCTTGCCCTTCATCGGCATTCCGGCTGGGGGACTGCACGGCGTCGCATTGCTGAATGCAGTGCGCAACGGCTGGCAGTTGACGCGGGGGACATTTGCTGCCCTGCGCCACCTCCGGCGCGAGCGCCCAGACGCGATCCTGACCACAGGCGGTTATGTCAGCGGTCCGGTTGCGGTCGCAGCGGCATGGCGGCACGTACCTATCCTCGTCTATCTGCCGGACATCGAACCAGCGCAGTCGGTGAAGGCACTTGCCCGCCTAGCAACGCGCATTGGAGTGACAGTCGAAGATTCGCGGGCCTTCCTCCCGGCGAAGAAAGTCGTCGTCACCGGTTACCCGCTGGGCGAGCGCATCACGCGCTGGAACCGTGTCGCGGGACGCCAGGCGCTCGGTCTACCGCTTGACGATTTAGTGTTGTTAGTTTTCGGAGGCAGCCGAGGAGCACGGTCGATCAACCGGGCGTTGTTGGCGCAGTTACCAGCGTTGACGGAAGTGGCGCACGTATTGCACGTCAGTGGTGAGCTGGATTGGCCCGAGATCTCCGCCGCGCGCGAGACGTTGCCGGAGGATGTCAAAGCACGTTATCACGCCTACGCCTATCTCCATGACGAGATGGGAGCAGCAATGGCAGCAGCGGATTTGGCCGTCTGCCGGGCCGGGGCTTCGATTCTGGGCGAGTTCCCATATTTTGGCCTGCCATCGATCCTGGTTCCCTACCCTCACGCCTGGCGCTACCAGAAGGTCAACGCAGCGTGGCTTGCCGACCGTGGAGCCGCCGTCGTCATAGACGATGCCGCGCTGCCAACACAGCTCGCGCCCATAGCGCGCGCGCTGCTGCAGGACACATCGCGTCGGGAGGCAATGGCGAATGCAGCCCGCACGCTTGCCCGGCCCGATGCGGCACAGCATCTGGCGGAACTGCTGGTGCAGGTGACAAGTGGTGTGAAAGCAAGAGGAATGAAATGATACCCATACAAACCGTGTTTTTTGGTCTGATTCTGCTGTTTGGCATCATCGGCGGATTGCGCGGATGGGCTAAAGAACTGCTAGTCAGCTTCAGCGTGATCCTGGCACGCTTCATCGAGATGGTGTCGATCGACTACGTGCCCGTCCTCAGTGGATCACTGCAAGCACTGAGAGCCGATGACCCCAAGACGTGGTTTTATGTGCGCGCGATACTCTTCATCCTCATCGTCTCTTTCGGATACGCCACCACTATCATCTCGTCTATGCTGGGGACACGGGCGCGCAAGGAGAAATTGCAGGATACGTTACTAGGCTTTTTCTTGGGAGCCATCAACGGTTTCCTGATCGTTGGGATGTTGTGGGGATTTTTAGACAAATTGGGATACGGTCTGTGGGATATCACCGCACCCGCCACACCGCAAGCATTAGGTATCATTCCATACCTACCTCTCGGGTGGTTGGAAGGGCCAACGCTGTTGGTGGCTGTGGCAATCGCATTCGCTTTCGTACTCATCGTCTTTATTTGAGGTCACGCAGTGGCAAAACCATTGGATTTGCAGCAGTTTCACGAAATACACATCGTCGGCATCGGCGGCGCGGGGATGTCGGCGATTGCGCGCGTGCTGCACGGCAAAGGAATGCGCGTTCATGGCTCGGACCAGCGACAGTCTCCGCTCATCGATGCGCTCAAAGCGGAAGGCATTCCAGTCGCCCGCGGCCATTCGCCGGACAATCTGGGAGAAGCCGACCTGGTGCTGATCTCTTCCGCCATCCGTGAGGACAACGTCGAAGTGCAAGCGGCAAAGCAACGCGGCATCCGCGTCGTGGACCGCACGCAGTTCCTCGGCCCACTGACGGCTGGCTACGAGGTCATCGCCATCGCCGGGGCACACGGCAAGACCACCGTCACCGGCATGACGACGCTCCTGCTCTTGGGAGCAGGCCTTGATCCCACCTACATCGTGGGTGGGGTGATGGCAGACATGGACACGAACGCGCGCACTGGAGCCGGGAAGTATTTTGTGATCGAAGCGGACGAATACCGCAACACATTTTTGGCGCTCAAACCGACCATCGCTGTGGTGACCAACGTGGAATTCGATCACCCGGACAGTTTCCCAAGCACGCGCTTTGTGCGTATGGCCTTCGGCAACTTCGTCGACAACATCCGCGCAGGCGGCACGTTGATCGCCTGCAACGACGACGAACTGGCGCACGCCATCGCCGCATCGTTCCACGCCAACGGTGGCAATCTGATGCTCTACGGGCAAAACGAGGGCATCGGGCTGACGTGGCGCGCAGTGGACATCCGCCCGAACGAACATGGCGGCGTGAGCTTCACCGCGATGCAGGGAACCAAAGCTATGGGTGACATCCACCTGCGCGTGCCCGGCGATTACAACGCCGTCAACGCGTTGGCTGTTTTGGGCATCGCTTCGGCACTGGAGATCAAATGGGAAATCGCGCGCGCAGCGCTGGAACGGTTCACAGGCACGGCGCGACGCTTCGAAATCTTGGGGGATGTGGACGACATCATCGTCATCGACGACTACGCCCACCACCCCACGCAGATTCGCAACGTGTTGCAAGCAGCCCGGCAACGCTATCCGGGACGGCGCATCGTCGCCGTGTGGGAACCGCACACGTTCAGCCG
>JBJYXQ010000194.1:11974-29579 GCA_046260035.1 Anaerolineae bacterium | reverse complement strand
GCGCCCAGGGAAAACAAAAGGGAGGCCGGTAACGCCGTGCGTGTCGAGCACGCGCTCGCGGAAATCGCAGCCGCATTGGGCGACGCCGCACAGCGCGATGTAGCACATCGGAATGTGCCGTTAGCGCGCTATTCTAGAGTCGGCATCGGTGGACCGGCGGATCTGCTGGTCATCTCACGCAACCGTGACACGCTTGTTCAGGCCGTCCAGTTAGCACAAGAGGCAGGGATAGAATGGCGAGTCTTCGGCGGCTTGACCAACATCCTTCTGCCCGACGGCGGACTGCGCGGGATGGTCATTCTCAATCAAACTCGCCGTGTGGACTACGACACAGCAACGCAGCAAGTGATAGCAGAATCCGGGGCCATCATCGCCAAGGTAGCACAGGAGAGCGTGCGCAGAGGTTGGGGCGGGTTGACGTGGGCAGTGGGACTGCCCGGGACAGTCGGGGGAGCGGTGGTGAACAATGCAGGGGCATTCGGTGGGGAGATCGCCAAAACACTCGTCACCGCCGAGGTACTCACACCGGAAGGTGATATTCAGGGAGTCGGGCCGGACTGGTTCGCATTCCAGTACCGGTACAGCAAACTTAAAAGTGCAAAGCGGATGGAGATCGTGGTCGACGCAACGTTTCAATTGGCGCTGCGCGACCCGGCAGCGCTGGCGACCAAAGCCGCAGAATACACGGAACGCCGCCAGCGCACCCAACCGCCGGGGCGAACACTGGGTTCGACGTTCAAGAATCCACCGGAAAATTACGCCGGGCGCTTGATCGAAGCCGCAGGGTTGAAGGGAACGCGGCGTGGCGGGTGTATGATCTCAGAAAAGCATGCGAACTTTTTCATAAACGACGGTAACGGCACAACAGCCGATTATTTGGCCTTGATCGACCTGGCCCAGGCAGAAGTTGAACGTCAATTTGACGTCCGCTTGGAAACAGAGATAGAAATTATTCCAGAGTGAAGATTGGAGATTGAAAGTTGAAGACGGAACGGTTGAAGGTAGCGGTCATATTCGGCGGGCGCTCCGGCGAACACGAGGTAAGCATTATGTCGGCCCGCTCGGTTATGCGCGCGCTGGATCCGGAGAAATACGAAGCGATCCCGGTGGGCATCACGCGGCAGGGCCGTTGGATCATCGGCGCAGATCCGATGAAGGCGCTGGAAAGCGAAGATTTCACCGGAACGCAGACCGCTACCATTTTTGCCGATCCGTCCAAGCAAGGGTTGTGGGCCGATACCGAAACGTCGCCCGTGCAAGCGCAGACTACCGACAATCACCTCGCTGCCATTGAGGGCAGCAGCGAGAGTACGCTAGCCTCCCTCTCGCGGGTGGATGTCGTCTTCCCGGTGCTGCACGGAACGTTCGGCGAGGATGGCACAGTGCAGGGGTTGCTCGAATTGGCAGGCGTGCCCTACGTGGGCGGTGGCGTGCTCAACTCAGCGCTGGCGATGGACAAAATCGCCTTCAAGGACGTTGTCAAAGCGCGCGGACTTCCCATCACGGACTACGTTTGGACAACGCGGCGGCAATGGTTAGCAGAGCCAGAAACCGTGCTCGACGAAATCGAGCGCAAACTTGGTTATCCCGTCTTCACTAAACCGGCAAATCTGGGGTCGAGCGTTGGCATCACCAAATGCCACGATCGCGCCGAACTGCGACAAGGGATGGACGAAGCCGCGCGCTATGATCGCCGCATCCTGGCGGAATGGGCCGTGCCCGACGCACGTGAGATTGAAGTCAGCGTTCTGGGCAACGAGGAGCCAACCGCATCGGTTCCCGGTGAGGTCGTCCCTAGCCGCGAGTTCTACGATTACGCATCCAAGTACCTGGATCAAGGCGAGGATGCGTCGGAGTTGCTCATCCCGGCACCGCTGGATGAAGCCACAACCCAGCAGATACAGCACCTGGCAGTTGAGGCCTACCGCGCCATCGATGGCGCAGGTATGGCACGGGTCGATTTCCTGCTCAGTGGCACGACGGGAGAACTCTACCTGAACGAAATTAACACCATTCCGGGATTTACCAGCATCAGTATGTATCCAAAACTGTGGGAAGCGTCGGGTGTACCCTATGATCGCCTGCTGGATTGGCTCATCGACCTGGCGTTGGACCGACACGCGGAGAACGCGCATTCTGAGAGGGTTTTCCGACCGGGGGAGAAATGACAAAGAAAAAGGTGCAACGACCCTATTATCGAACCGCTGCTTTGCTAGGCGCACAACAGCAGCCATATGGTGGGAGAGCGCGAAGATCCACATCTGCACGCACAGCGGACTTGCATATGGATATCCCGTGGAAATTCATCGCGTTGTTCACGCTTATCGGCGCCGCGGTCATCTGGCTCCTGGTAGATAACGACTGGTACCTGATGGGCGAGGATATTCGCGTGATCGGAGCCAGCTCTCAGGAAACCGCCGTGAATGTAGCCCTGGCGTCGGATTTGCTCGGCTGGCATGGCTTGCGCCTGCGTCCCCGCGCCGCCACCGCCGAAATTCTGGAACAGGTGCCTGCCATCACCGAGGCGCAGGTCGAGTGCAATCGCTTCCCAGCGGAATGTGTTATCCGCGTGCAAGAACGCGAGCCGGTCCTCAACTGGGTAGCGGGAAACACCGTTAGATCCAACTCGGAAGCGTCGGCGACCTCGGGAACATCAGTGACCGGTATCTATTGGATCGACGCCGAAGGTGTGCTTATGCCGGCTAACGAGGTGCGTACCGAGCTACCCGTGGTGCGCGGTCCGCTGCCCAATCTGGAAGAGGGGGCAGATAGCCGTACCCGAGTCGCGGTGTTAGAAGGGGTAACAGCATTGGCGGCACTCGGCATCACCGCGGATGCGAACGGAAACGGCCTGGAATACCACCCGGAGCGCGGACTGATCTGGACGGATCCACAGGGCCGGCGGGTCGCATTCGGCATCGGAGCGAATATGGAAGCCCGGTGGAATATTTACGTCGCACTCATCGCGCATCTGGAAGCGCGCACCGCTGCGGGTGACGGCGTCTTCCCCTGGACAATAGATGTGCGCTTCCCTGAAGGTCCAACGTACTCACTCGAACGCTTGTGGTAAGGGCCTAACCACGTAAATTCTTGCCCGACTGGCAAGGAAACGGGCGTCGAGGGTCTTTTTGGTTTCAGTTTATCCGGGTTAGGCGAAGGGGGTGTTAATGTGGAACGTTCGGTTGTAGGCATCGATATTGGCAGTCATCGCATCCTGGTTTTGGTAGGCGAAGTGACCGAGACGGAAGGTACACGCATTGTCGGCGTTGGCAGCGTGCCCAGCAAGGGCATCAAAAAAGGCGTCGTCGTCAACGTAGCCGAGGCTACCACCGCCATCGCCGAAGCCGTAGAGCGCGCCGAACAAAGCTCCGGCTACCAAATTGAGCGCGCTTATGTCGGCGTGACCGGTGCGCACATAAGTTCACGCAACAGCCAGGGTGTGGTTGGCGTGGCACGGCGCGACCGGGGCATTATGCCCGACGATGTCGATCGCGTCTTGGAGGCCGCCGGCGCAATTGTGCTGCCGCAAAACCAGGAATTGATCCACATCATCCCCCGCAGTTACACGGTGGACGGGCAGCAGGGTGTGCGCGATCCTCTGGGAATGCACGGGTTCCGCCTGGAGGTTGAAGCTCACGTCGTGATGGCATCAAGTACAGCAGTGCAGAACCTGCGGAAGTGCGTGCAAGGCGCGGGCATTGAAGTCAGCGAGTTAGTGCTCACCGGGTTGGCGTCGGGCAAGGCAATGCTCTCGGATACCGAAAAAGAGATGGGCGTGGTGCTCGTCGATATTGGGGAGGGTACCACCGACATCGCTATCTTCATCGAAGGGACGGTATGGCATACGCGCTCGCTGGCATTGGGTGGTGAGTACATCACCAACGATATCGCCATCGGCCTGCGACTGCCCCCAGAAGTTGCCGAACAGGTAAAAATACAGCACGGACACGCGCTGGCAGCACAAGTCGCCGAAGAAGAGCGCTTTACCATCTCGCCCTACGGCGAGGGAAGCCCGGCGGTGGTGCCACGGTGGAAACTCGCGCAGATCGTCCAGGCACGCTGCGAGGAAATCCTGGAAAACGTACAGCAAGAGATCAAACGTTCCGGGTACGATGGCCTACTGCCGGCGGGTCTGGTGCTGTGCGGCGGCACAGCGCAATTGCCAGGGCTGCGCGAACTGGCGCGCGACCTGTTCCAACTACCGGTACAGATCGGTATCCCGAAGGATATCTCCGGCCTGACCGATCAAGTTGCCAACCCCGCCGCCGCGGTCGCTGTTGGACTGGTGGAATGGACGCCTATGTGGGAAGAAGGCGGTGGGGGATGGCGTACGGTGCGCATCCCATGGTGGAAGCGGTTATGGCCCTGGCTAAAGACATTGTTGCCGGGATAATGGGAACTTAAGGGTCAGAATATTGGCAGAAGGAAGGTAGAATCATGCATTATCGGAATTTGTCATCACAGAGAAAAGCATATTTTGATGGAGGTGCGACTATGGTTACCAAGGGAGAGAACTTTGCTCAGATCCGCGTCGTTGGCGTGGGCGGCGGCGGTAGCAACGCCGTCAATCGGATGATTGCCGAAGGGCTTCAGGGCGTAGACTTCATCGCCGTGAATACCGACGCGCAGGCGTTGATGTTGTGCGATGCGCCGAAACTGCTGCGCATCGGCGATGGCGTCACGCGCGGGCTAGGCGCGGGCGGAAACCCCGAAGAGGGGCGCAAAGCCGCCGAGGAATCACAGGATGACATCCGCGACGTGCTCCAAGGCTCCGATATGGTCTTCGTGACCGCGGGTATGGGAGGCGGCACCGGTACGGGCGCGGCACCGACCATCGCCCGCATCGCCAAAGAAGAGCTGAAGGCACTCACCATCGGCGTTGTGACGCGGCCCTTCCAGTTCGAAGGCGCAAAGCGCGCGCATTCAGCGCTCGAAGGCATCGAAGCCCTCAAGCAAGTGGTCGACACCCTTATCGTGATCCCCAATGACCGCCTGCTAGAGATCACAGAGAAGCGTGTGGCACTGACCGACGCGTTCCGTGTGGCCGATGACGTGCTGCGCCAGGGCATCCAGGGTATCACCGAGGTCATCACCGTGCCCGGCCTGATCAACCTGGACTTTGCCGATGTGAAGGCGATCATGCAGGAAGGCGGTGCGGCATTGATGGCGGTGGGAAGAGCGGCGGGTGACAACCGCGCACTCGAAGCCGCACAACAGGCCATCTCCAGCCGCCTGCTGGACATCACTATCGACGGCGCGCGGGGCATCCTCTTCAACATCACCGGCGGCGACGATCTGACCCTCTACGAGGTTAACGAAGCCGCGTCGGTCATCCGCGAGACAGCGCATCCCGATGTCAACCTGATCTTTGGGGCCGTCATCGACAAGGCGATGGCCGAAGAAGTACGGATCACCGTCATCGCTACCGGTTTCGATGGTGAAGATCGCCAGGAACGGATTCGTCTGGTGCAACCACAGTCACGCCACGCTGAGACACACGATTTGTTCAACGCCCGTGTCGACGCAGTTGCTAATACTGCGGGTCACGGCGGCATCGACCGCGACAACATCGAAATCCCAGCGTTCCTGCGCCGTCGCTGATCATAAAATCCGCCTCTAGGCGGCAGTGCTAACGCGCACCCTCCGGCCATAACACGCCGGAGGCGTTGCGCTGTATGTAGATTTTCATATTGTGCGGGGCCACCGCTGGTGGCCCCGCACAATATCCCCGTAAGTCTTCTTTTTTCCCCCGGGAATGGTATAATCATTCCACTTAACGTGGAAGGATAGTGTATGATTGAGATCAAAGGGTTGACGAAAGCGTTTGATACGCTGGTTGCCGTGGACAATATCACTCTGACCGTGCAGCCAGGCGAGGTGCTAGCACTGCTAGGTCCAAACGGTGCTGGCAAGACCACGACAGTCCGCATGCTCTCCGCCATCCTCAAACCCACCGCCGGGCACGCACGTGTTGCCGGGTACGACGTAGCAACACAGGGCAACGAGGTACGGCATAATGTCGGAATGCTCACTGAAGCACCCGGCCTCTATAGCCGTATGACCGGGCGCGAATACCTGGATTTCTTCGGACAACTGCGCAAGATCCCCACCCCAGAACGGCATGCGCGCATCAACGAGCTCGCAGAATGGTTCAAAATCACGCCTGCGGCAGATCACAGGTATGCGGGAAGCCACAAGCCCGTGCTGGATCGTCGTCTGGGTGAATATTCCAAGGGTATGGCACAGAAGATCGCACTGATACGGACGCTGCTCCACGACCCCCCTGTGCTACTGCTCGACGAGCCAACCTCCGCGATGGATCCGGCCAGCGCGCGGCTGGTGCGCGACACCATCGCGCAACTGCGCAATGACGCCCATCGTGCTATCGTCCTCTGCACCCACAACCTGCCGGAAGCTGAGGCATTGGCCGATCGCATTGCTATCATCCGCCAGGGGCGCATTGTGGAACACGATGCCACACCCGCGCTCAAGGCACGCCTGCTCGGTCCACCGCTGATGGAAATCCATCTGACCGAATCTTCACAAAATGGCGTCGTATCCTTGATTGAAAGTGTCGTTGCCCGCAGCGGCGCTCGCGTGCAAGATGCTGGCGATGGCTGGGTCCGCTACAGCACGCCCGATCCGGCGATCACCAACCCGGCAGTGCTCCAGGCACTCGCCGCCGCCGGCGTGGGGGTGATGACGTTAAGCGAGGTCGCGCAAAGTCTGGAGGCGGTTTATCTACGCGCAGTGGAGGAGAACATATGAACCTCGAAGCACAAGCGAAACCACAATCGACTATCGCCTCCGCTTGGCAACGCCTGCGAGCTGCAGGGTTTCCCGTTTGGGTAATCTTGCGCCGAGAGATCAGGGACACGCTTCGCGACTGGCGGATCGTTGTTCCCATTGTCATCCTGGTGGTCGGATTCCCATTTCTAGCAAATTTTGCCGCCAACCGGGGATTGACGTTCGTCAATCAATACGGGGCGTCGTTGATCATTGAACGGCTTCTGCCGTTCTTGATGCTGGTGGTGGGTTTCTTCCCTAGCTCATTCTCGCTCGTTATCGCGCTGGAAACCTTCGTTGGGGAAAAAGAACGTCGCAGCCTGGAAACACTGCTGGCAACGCCGTTGACCGATCTACAGCTCTATGTCGGCAAACTGCTCGCCGCGACCACCCCACCCGTCCTCGCCAGCTACTTAGGGATGGTGACCTACCTGCTGTTGATGGGCCTCACATTGGACTGGTGGCCACCGATCTCCCTGCTACTAGTTTCGATGACGCTGTCCACGGTGCAATCCCTGATAATGGTCTCCGGCGCAGTGATCGTCTCTAGCCAGTCCACCAGTGTGCGTGCCGCCAATCTTCTGGCGAGCTTCATCATCATCCCGATGGCCTTCCTCTTGCAGGCTGAGGCCGGTTTACTGCTCTTCGCCGATTACACTATCCTCTGGTTGATCGCGCTGTGCCTGATCATAGTGAACATCCTGCTGATCCGGTTAGGCATCCGCGTCTTCAATCGTGAGCAACTGTTAGGTCGTGACATCGACGAGTTGAACCTGAAACGCGCCTGGCGCGTGTTTTGGGAGGCCGTCTGGCCGCGTAACGGACTGAAAGCGCTGTACGTCAGCGAGATTCCTGCCATCATCCGTGGGGTGCGCCCCGAACTGTTGATTACCGTGGTGGTCATCCTGGTGGGGGGGCTGAGTGTGGGCGTATGGGGACTGCGGCACTTCCCATTGCCTGTGGAAGCCTTCAACCTGACAGAGATTCGAGATCTCGAAACCCTTGGTTCGATGGTCACGCAAAGCGGGCTTTTGGCGTCCTTTTCGCCGTGGGCCATCTTCTTCAACAACACCCGCGCGCTACTTGTCGCGGCTGGGGGAGCGCTTATTTCAATGGGCATTCTGGCGCTCCTGCTATTGACGGCTCCCGTCGCCATCATTGTCTACATTGTCGCACAAATCGGTGGCATTGGCCTCAATCCGTGGCTCTTTTTCCTGGTGACGGTGCTACCGCACGGGATTGTGGAACTACCAGCCGCCATCCTGGCAACGGCCCAGGCGATGCGTATGGGGGACGTGGTCCTTTCACCTTCGGAGGAAGGTGGAGGTATAAACGGCATCCTGCGCGAGATAGGGCACTTTGTTAAGCTCTTCGTGAGCGTAGTGCTGCCACTGCTTCTACTTGCGGCCTGGATTGAAGCACGGATAACGCCGCAGTTGTTGTTGAATTTCTTGGCGCAGTAGACGACAGGCGGTAAACAGGGATGCCTCGCACGACGTGCGAGGCATCTGCGTTCAAACTTTTTTGGGGAGATAAAGCAATTGGCGATCAGGGATCAAGTATTGCTCTGATTCCCAATCCCCAATTCGAATCCCTAATCTTCTTTTTCCAACGCACGGCACGTGGCGTGCAGATAGGCAAAGTCTCCCATCGGTGGGACTAACTCCTGTACTTCGATGATTTCGCACATCTGCCCGCCCAATTCGATCTGATGGCCCACCTGCGGAGCCTCATCCTGATTGATGACCATACCCCCGTGCTGCCCGCCAATGACAACATAACTGACCTTGTAAATCATAGGTCTCCTCCCTTAGGCAGCGCGTTTGTCAGATTTCGGATGCGGAGTTTGAAAGCCAGGTCACGAGCGATGTTGAACAGCATCCTGTAGCCTACACGACTTTCATTGGTCCAGAAATCCAGCAAGTCATCTCGGCTAAAAGTCAACAGGTTCGCTTCCGACGAGAGACAGCGTATCGTCGCCGAGCGCGGGCCAGCATCCAGCAATGACATTTCACCAAAGCTCTGCCCCGCCCCCAGGATAATGAGACTGGTGGTGTTCTCAGTCAACTCAGAGACCACCTCCACCTGTCCCTTCAACACAACATAAACGGCGGTGCTTTGCTCACCCTCTTTCAAGATGATATCCCCGCGATGAAACACGGAAACCTGGCCCACTGCCGCGAGCGCTGCTAACTGCTCGTCACTCAGTCCGGCAAAGAGGTCTGCGGTGCGTAAAATCGAAGGCGTTATTTCCATTATAAATTCCTCCCTCTTTGAGAATAGTCAGGCATTGTCAGTCAATTATTTTATCGCACGCTGACAGATCTACGATCGCGCCAGGGTGTGCAATGATCCCATAACTCTATTATACGCGAAATTGCATACAAACAAAAGTTTCACTCACCAGGAAAACGTAGTCCAATGAAGGTAGATATCACATAAAATTTTATAACTATGCGAAGAAATACCACTTATTGCAATAAAGATATCATTTCTGCAATAATTGTCTCATGACGGCAGATTTCGAATACTTTTAGGATCGATAAGCAGAAAATAGCGAATTATACTATGCGAAAAAATCGTCCAGAAGCACAAATTGCACGTTGATGAATATATTTATGTGTTAGTTTCGCATAGGATCACAATATTGCAAATCGGGCATCAATCCGACTTAAGCGACTCCCCAAAACCAGATTGACGAATGAACGAATGCCATGCGCCCCCATCCGGTTGTAGGCTGCCCGATGCGACCAGGGCGATTCGTTCATTGCATCCGACAAATCCGCTAGCGCATCTACGAGGTTAACACCGCTGCGATTTCCCCGATAGCCCAATCCAGTACATCCCGTGTGATGATGAGAGGCGGTGCAAAGCGGATGATTGTCTCATGTGTTTCATGAGCCAGGATACCGCGCTCCTGCAACTGCTCGCAGAAAGGTCGTGCACTCCCAACTTCATCCTTCAACACGACACCAATAAGCAATCCCTTACCGCGCACCTTGGCAACGTAGGGGCTATCAATGGCACGTATACCTTCCATGAAATACGCGCCCATTTCTCGCGCCCGCTCCGGCAGCCCCTCGTCGACGATCACCTGCAGCGCCGCGCGCGCTACTGCGCTCGCCATAGGATTCGCGCCGAAAGTTGAGCCGTGCATCCCAGGTTTGTACAGTTCCATGATATTACGATCGCCCAAGGCCGCGGAGATGGGCATCATCCCACCAGAAAGCGCCTTACCGATGATGACAATATCAGGACGTACATCCTCCCAATCGCAGGCGAAAAGCTTGCCAGTACGACCCAAGCCCGTTTGGATCTCGTCAGCAAGAAGCAAAACATTGTGCCGGTCGCAGATTTCACGCGCAGCGCGCAAGTATCCGTCCGGCGGAACGATGACACCACCCTCCCCCTGGATCGGTTCCACAAGGAAGCCCGCCGTGTTAGGCGTAATAGCGGCCTCCAGGGCTTCGGCATCGCCGAAGGGAACAGCCTTGAAGCCAGGCGTCAGCGGCCCGAAGTCTTTCTTGTACAACGGCGTCGTCGAGAGCGAGATCGCCGTGATGGTGCGCCCATGGAAATTGTGCCCACAGACGATAATCTCGGCCTGATTATCGGGAATCCCCTTCACTTGGTAGCCCCATAATCGTGCCGACTTGATTCCCGCCTCAACGGCCTCTGCGCCGGAGTTCATCATAATCAGCATATCGTATCCTGTGAGCTCGCACAGTTCCTTGGCCAGGAGAGGGAATTGATCGTTATAGAAGGCGCGCGAGGTCAGCGTCACGCGTTCCGCCTGTTCGAGCATCGCGCCGACGATGCGCGGGTGACGATGCCCCTGGTTCAGCGCGGAATAGGCGCTTAAGCAGTCAAGGTACTTCTTGCCCTCCACATCCCATACCCAAACGCCCTCACCGCGACTAAGCACCACATCCAAGGGGGTATACGTGTGTGTGGCATAGGTCATTTCCAGATCGATATAGTCCGCTGTATGCATCATTGATGTGCTCCTTTGAGATTAGTTTGACAGCCATTGGGCCGGCCATCGTCAGTTGGGTAGCTGCATGCCGATACCCAATCGGGCTCCCGCCTCAATGTTAACATAGGCAAAAATCAGGTCAAGTGATGCTTATCCATTTGCCGTGCGGAAGATGACTATCCTCCGTTGACATATTCGTATGCAGAATATGAAATCCTTGACATAAATATAAAAAGACCTATACTAAGTAAAACTGCATATTTCTAAACCCGTTTAATCCGGTATACCAAAGGAGGCGAGACGATGTCTCTCGCGTTTTGCAGTGATCGACCGATTACAACGGCGGCGCAGGATGCCTTCGGCTTTCGCACCTACGCCGAGACACTCTGCCGTCTAGCACTAACAGGGGATTCGCCACTCACCATCGGCGTTTTCGGCCCTGCCGGGTGCGGCAAGACCAGCCTGCTACACCTGATTGTCGCAGCGTTGGAAAAGCAAAGCAAAGCCGAGAACCACCCCATCCTTATTCTCTGGTTCGACGCGACACAACATGCCCGAACCACTTCTACCATACCGCAGGCCCTGCTACTTCAGGCGCTCGCCACATTCAAACCCCTCGACCTGGCTCCTGAAGACGCACACCAGCTAACTGATTGGGAGACATACCTGAGCACTGCCACTGATCTCGGCGCGCTGGCGGACACCTTCCCGGCCACATTCGCGCGGTGGACAAACGATCACGTTACCGCACGCGGAGGACGGCTTGCCATCTTCATCGACGGCCTCGATCACTGTCCGGTAGAAGACGCCCTGGATGTCATCGAAGCCGCACAGCACTTCCTCTGCACACGAGGTAGTCTGTGCTTCCTAGCGGCCGATCACGACCGCCTCAACGCCAGTCTCAACACACGCTACGGTGAACCAACCACCCAAGCGGATGCAGTTCCAGGCACCACCCCACATATGGATCGGTTGGTACAGGTGGCCTTTACCTTACCCCCACTCTCGACCACCCATGCAGAGGCTTTCCTGGCACATCTCGCCCCTGACCTACCGCCCGAAGCACGTCACGTCCTTGCAGTGGGATTATCACCTATCCCCAGGCACATCAAACAGGGACTCAATGTCCTCCGGCTACGGCAGGCACTCACACAGCCCGCATCGGATGAGATGATGCTACTCGACCCTATCCTGCTGGCAAAGATCGTCATCCTTCAGGAACGCTGCCCAGAACTGGGCACCGTTCTAGCGGAACATCCGTGCCTGCTCCAGGAGCTAGAATTGCACATTCGCAATCCAGAACCTACGTCAAACGGTGCAGGGCTCCCAGGCACAAAGTCACTCCCCCTTCCCCTCGCCCGTTACGCCGCCGATCCGGTCCTGGCTCGTGTGCTCGGTACTGCAGAATCTGTCACGACTTCGTTTGCTCACCTTGCACCGCATGAACTCCGCGCCTGTCTCGGTCTTGGCGGCGGTGCTCACGATCCCGACCGGCAGGTGTGGGATGACCTTCTGGACGGCAATATCGCACATCTCCACGCCGCCGTCGAAATCGCCCGGCAGTGCCAACCTGCCTACAGCCGCGCTCTCGTCAGATTTATGCACCGCGAGCAACCGGCCTCCACCGCACAGCGCCTTTCGGCAGGACTGGCACTTGGCCATCTGGGCGATCCCCGCGACTTTACCGAGACGGTTATGATCCCGGATGGAGAGTTCCCTTATGGGGAGGAAAAGCAACCCTTCGTCTTACCGACCTACCGTATCGGACGGTACCTCGTCACCCAGGCACAGTATGCCGAATTTCTGCAAGCCCACCCCGAAATCCCCATCCCTTACGTCGACGAAGATTGGGCACACGTCTACAATTGGGATCCCGAAACGCGTACCTATCCGGTAGGGCGCAGTAACCAACCAGTCGTTCTCATTACCTGGGACGAAGCCGTTGCTTACTGCACCTGGGCAGGCGGACGGCTGCCTACCCAAGAGGAATGGGAACGCGCCGCGCGCGGTACCGATGGACGCAGCTATCCCTGGGGCGAAAACTTCACCCTGGTCCATGCAAACACCCGTGAGAGCGGTCTGGGCGGCCCAACCCCTGTAGGCATCTTCATTGAGGGCAAGAGTCCAACCGGAGTGTTGGATATAGCTGGCAATGTCTGGGAATGGACCGCCAGCGATTACGATGAAAATACGAAAATCCTGCGCGGCGGCGCGTGGAATTTCCCCGCCGAATCCGCCCGCACCTACGTCTCCGAACGCAGTCTTCCCCACAACCGCTCGCATGCCATTGGCTTCCGTGTGGTGTTTCCAGCAACTTGACCTAATCTCAGTTCTTCTCTATAATAAGCATAGGATTGGCCAAGTTCAAGGAGTGAAACGTGGAAGGGCGAGTTCTGCTTATTGAAGACCATGATGGCAACCGTGAGTTGTTATCCGAACAATTCATTCAGGAAGGGCTGGAAGTAGCCGAAGCCACCAGTGGCGCAGACGGCCTTAAAACTGCTGCCCGCTTTATGCCCCAGGTTATCCTCATTAGCACCAGCCTGCCTGACATGAGCGGCGTGGAAGTAGCCCGCCGTCTGCGCGAGATCAACCGCACTAAACACACCTTTCTCATGCTGTTTGGCGATGAGGAGAATCGCCAAGAGCGTATCGCCAGTCTGGAAAGCGGCGCCAACGACTTTATCGACAGCCCACTCGACCCAGAACTCGTTGCCCTGCGTGTGCGCAACGCCATCAACCGCAAAAATCTAGAAAACATTACCGACCCCACCACCGGCTTGCCTGCCGGGCGGCAGGTTCACGACGAACTACTCAGCCTCCTGCGCATGCCGGAGGGCGATTGGGCACTGATGCACTTCCGCATCCTCAAGCTCGATCCCTTCCGCGAGGCCTATGGTTTTATGGCCGGTGAAAAGCTGCTCCACAGCACGGCCCGTCTTCTTGCTGAAGCCCTGGCTCACGACGAAATTGAAACTGCCAGCAGTTTCAATGACTTCATCGGTTACGGCGGTCACGACGACTTCATCATCATCACCCACCAGGAACGTTCCGCCGCGCTCGAAGCCAAAGTCCAGGCCGCGTTTGCTCAATCTCTCGCCGATCACTATGGCGAAGAGATCTACGCTCAAGGTTACATCGAAATCGACGGGCGCGAGCAATCCTTCGCCACCCTGCGCGTCCGCTGCGTTACTCCTGCCGATGGCCCCTTCTACGACATCCGTTCCCTCAGCGAGGCCATCGCCGGCTGACGACGCGGATGGCGAAGAAGCCATCCACTGGGGATGACTCGACTTGTAATCTTCGTTCTGGCCTGGGCCGGAGGCGTACTCCTGGCCCAGGCCGCACTTTTTCCCGCTGCCTGGCTGCTCCTGGCGCTCCCTGTTGCGTTTCTTCTCCGGACCGGATGGGGACACCACCGTGCTGCCCGCCTCACTGCCTCCGCCTTGATTTGGCTGCTGGTTGGTGCGGCACGTCTTATCATCGCCCAACCGCACATTGACGCAGACCACATCGCCTTCTACAACGACGCCGGGCGTGTCACCCTTCAGGGCGTTGTCAGCCGCGAACCCGACCGCCGCCCCACCCTCACCAACCTACGCCTCGACGTCCAAGCGATCATCCTTGCCGACGGCACAACAGTTCCCCTGCACGGGCAGGTCCTTGTCAAGGCCCCGGCCTATGCGACTGTCGAATACGGCGATCTCATTCACGCCACCGGCCTGCTGGAGACACCACCGGTCTTCGAGGATTTCTCCTATCGCGATTATCTGGCCCGTCAGGGCATCCACTCACTTTTGCGCCAGGCCGACATCACCGTGATAGACTCGCACCACGGGTTCTTTCTGTGGGAATGGCTCTATCGCTTCAAGGCTCACGCACTCAAGACACTGCTGGCAATATGGCCCGAGCCAGAAGCCTCGCTGCTCGCTGGCATCCTCCTTGGCGTCGAAAGCGGCATTCCCAGTGACCTGGATGAAGCCTTCGTCGCCACTGGCACCAGTCACATCGTTGCCATTTCCGGCTTCAACCTCACAATTATCGCCGGCGTCTTCATCCAGATGGCCAACCGGCTGCTCAAGGGCCGTGGAAAGACAACCCTGCCGCTCGTAGGTCTATGGCTATACACCATTCTGGTAGGCGCATCGGCAGCGGTGCTGCGCGCGGCGGTGATGGCGACGGTGATGATCCTCGCGCGGCGCGCAGAACGCGCGACTCACGGACCGACATCCTTGGCGGCAGCGGTTTTCTTCCTGGGGATGCTAAACCCTTACATGCTATGGGATGTGGGATTTCAGCTCAGTCTGGCGGCCACTCTGGGGTTGATCCTCTACACCGAGCCAGTCACAAAGGCGTTCCAGCGCCTCTTCGAACACCTCACCGACAAGGAACGTGCGCAAAAGATCGTCGGTCTATTGAGCGATGCCCTCATTGTCACTATTGCTGCGCAGATCACCACCACGGGCGTTATCGTCGGCGTATTTCACCGCCTCTCGTTGGTAACACTGCTCACTAATCTGCTTATATTGCCAGCACAACAATACGTTATGTTGCTTGGTGGAGTAGCATTGATCGCCGGGCTGCTCCTGCGACCGGTGGGCCAGATACTGAGTTGGCTCGGTTGGGTATTCCTAGCCTATACTATCGCCGTGGTGCGTTGGACAGCGACTTTTCCTCTGGCGTCAGTGGAATTGGGTAACATCACGTTACCATTGGTGTGGGGATACTACGCCGTATTGGGGGCCATGACGTGGTGGTTCAGCCAACCAATCGAGGAGCGGCAGCGCTACCGCCTCGCGCTCAAAAAGGTAAAACGGTGGCATCTCGCCACCGGCTTCGCCGTGCTCGTGCTCCTGTTCGCTTACTTCTATGCCGCACCCGATGGCCGACTGCACGTCGTCGTGCTGGATGCAGGTCAGGGTGACGCCATCTTCATCCAAACGCCGCGTGGCAGGCAGGTGTTAATCGACGGCGGCGCAGACGCTTCCCAGACTCTTGCCCAGGTAGGGCAGCAGATGCCGTTCTGGGATCGGCAACTGGATATGGTGATTCTCACCTCACCCACGTCAGGGCGATTACCGGGTCTGATTCCGGTGTTAGAGCGTTACACCGTCGATTTTGTAAACGTCGGTCCGGAGACAGGGCGCAGCAATCTCTACGAACGATGGGATGCGCTCTTGGCGGAGCGTCCGGCAGAGAGCGTAGGAACACTGTGGGCTGGTATGGCGTGGGAGCTTGATACTGATGTAACTTTGCAGACACTGTGGCCCGAGCCTGGCAGCTCAGGCGGCCCATTGGTGCTGCGGCTCACCTACGGCAATACAAGCTTCCTCTTTGGCGGTGACGCCACGGCTGTGACAGAAGAGACCTTGGTGGAACATGAAGGTCAAAATCTGCACAGCAGTATGCTACTCTTGGCCCGTCACGGTGCAAAAACAGCCTCCACGCCGGCCTTTTTACAAACCGTAGCGCCGGAAATCGTCGTCATCAGCGCCGGGGATAGCACCCATGGCCCGGACCCGGAAGTGCTCGCGCGGGTCATGGACAAGACCGTCTACCGCACCGACGAGGCCGGTGCAATTACGCTGACGTCAGACGGGCGGCAGATTCACGTGCACGTGACCCACCACCCGTAGCCGACGGCATATCCAATACGGTGCGATTATTGCAGTACGCTCCGCTCGCAGTAACTCGGCCAGCCGTATGGCAGATCCATATCGCAAATGTCGGCGTCCGCCGGATAGTGGGCCAACTCCATCGCCAGTTCCAAGGCATCGGCGATATCTTCCAGCGTTGCAGCCACCCCTTCATCCTCTCCGCGCACCATAGCTAAGCGCTCGCGAATCCATTCCGCTGTTTTCGAGCGCTGTCCTTCAGTGGCCTTCACTAAAATCAGTTCCCCGCTGCCAATCGCTTCCAAAATCGCGTCGATGCTGCTGTAGCCCATCGTCTTGGCAATATCCCGTGCTCTGTCGATCATTATCGCCTCCTGAAAATAGTCCGGTAGTCCTGAGTCTGATAGTCATTAGTCAAATCGCTGAGGAGCGATGCGGCATTTCCTACGTAGCCTTGCTCCCTCATCTGCAACAAATTGCGACCCTCAGTATCCATCCAATTCTCAAAAACGTCAACCCGCGCGCAGCGCCCCGTGAACTTTATATGCAAAAAGCAGGAGCTTAGCATTTTCTTGGTGGAATGCACTTTCAGGTTCCTGCTGGCTTAAGAATTTCGGCCTAAAGGCCGGGGATATAAAGGGGATTTAGCGACAAGATAACACATAAAAGCCTCCTGGCGCGTGAGAATGATAAAGCCCTGGAACTTTATGTGCAAAGGGCACGTCTCTAGATGGAGAATGATATAATGTGCTGATGCAAGGAGGTTAGAATGAACAACAAGTTCAAAGCTATTTTGATGGTAACACTCGTGGCAGTGCTGCTAGCAGCCTGCGGGCAGCCAACAGCAGATAGCGGTGCTAGGCCAACGGCGACGTCTTTTCCTACGCTGTCGCCGTTGCCGACCGCGCCTGTTTCACCGATTTCCCCGATCTCACCGCTACCTGTTCCGCCGCTCGAGCCGGATGCGGTATCGCAGGAGCTATCGGAGTTAAGCGTGCAAGTCGCGGAACAGTTAGGCTTATCGGATGAAGCACTGACACCGATCTCCACTGAACAAGTAACCTGGCCAGACGCGAGCCTCGGATGCCCACAACCGGATATGGCATACGCGCAAGTGCTCACACCTGGATGGCGCATCGTGTTCGTTGATGCCGAAGGGCATGAATACAACGTCCATACTGCCGAAAATCGTGAACAATTCGTCATCTGCGAACAGTCTAGCGAGATG
>JBJYXQ010000194.1:0-11874 GCA_046260035.1 Anaerolineae bacterium | reverse complement strand
CGCTTGCCCCTTTAAGGAAGGCAGGTATACTCACTATCCGTGGAGACACTTACAGGCTCCCGTTCTCATACAGACGGGAGCCTGTTGTGAATGCAGAAAACGATGCCAATTTACGAATATTACTGTCCTGTTTGTGATGGCCGCTTCCGGCACTTAGCGCGGCGTATTGACGCGCCATCGCCGCCATGCCCACGCTGCGGAACGACCGAGGTCGAACGCCTGATTGCCGCCGTCAACGTTGTACATAGCGACACACATCATGAACACCAGTTGCGCGAAACGGCGAACCAGGTGGACGCTGACGACCCGCGCGCCATCGCGCGTTTCTTGCAGGATTCCGGACGTCTTGCAGACGCTGACGGGGTCTATGGCAGCCCGGCATACCGCGAACTGCTTGCCCGGCGCGCTGAGGGCGCGACCGACGCCGACGTGACAGACCTGGTGGATGACCTCACAGCGTCAATGCACGCCTCCGACGCCAGTCAGATGGCCGGTGCGGTAGCATTCACCGACCACGTCGAAAACCGAATGCTGGCCGAAGGCCCACCTGAAGATCATGAGCACACAGCCACGGATAATACTGATGCAGAACCCGAACAGAAAGGCCGCCGGTCAGCAGAGGATCTGGGCTGGGGGTAACCCATGACAACATCTACAGACAACGCATGGATCGAACAACCTGCCAACTCAGCAGAAGCACAGGCTTCGACTGAGGATAGCATAACAGAGCCCCCTTCAAACATTTTAACCGGAGAGGCCGTTACTGGGCCGCCAGACGCCAAACCGGATATCTTCATCACAGCCCCTATACCAGACGGTGCAACATTCTCCGCTATGGTGCAAGCCGTGATGCTGAAGGATATGCGCTCCTGGGCCTGGTGGTTGGTGGGATTTGGCGTGCTCAACCTGTTCCTAGCAGGGATCAACGGCATCGGCTGGGCCGGGCTCTTGCTTACGGTGGGAGTAGCGTCTTTTCTTTTCAAAGACGCAGTGATGTATGTCCTTTACACAATCACGTTGGCCTGGGCAGGCATCAGCAATCTCATCTCCGGACAAACCGGCTGGATCTTCTTTTCTCTCCTGCAATTCTACATGGCTTACCAAACCTTTCGAAGTTACAGGCGGTTCCAGAAATACCAGAATGGCATCACACGAACTCTGGTGATTGAGGCCGCGTCTGGGAAACGCACATGGTTCATTGCGCCCAATGTTTTCCCGTGGCTGGGAGGGCTGCTGGGCATCGGTTCGCTGGGTGGATTGGCGCTCTCGTTCGGCATACCTGTCGCTATCAGCCTGATAGGAGCCTGGGAACCGCCCGACACACTGCTTCTACTGGCATGGCAGTTCGTCGTCAACGCCGCTGTCCTGGGGGTGGCGGTGAGTCTTGGCGCGCTGCTCTCACGCTACCGCTATAAAGCGGCATCTGTCTTTGGATTGGTCAGCAGTAGTCTGGTTCTGATCATTTGGCTTTTACTGATCGTGTTCATATAGAGCCTATCTGAAAATTCGGCATTGATGCACCAGAAAAATCTGCCGGCACAATTTTCGGATAGAATCACAAACTACACCATGGAGGATTGATGGATAGTCCATTTTTGCAACATGTTGGGGATATTTTTTCGGGATTGAAGGGCCGCAAACTGATCGCGGCGCTCGTCATCTGGGGTATATTGCTGCTACTAGCTCTGTTGTGCGTCTTTGGCGTGATCAAGCTGCCAGGAGGACAAAAACAGGCACCGGAAGCAGAGACAACTACCACTCCAATGGCAACCGCAGCGGTACCTGCTCCACAGCCTACGGCAACGCAGGAAGGCCTCATCACACTACCCACGCCGACACCTGAAAATAACACGCAGACCGGTACGGAGAATGTCCCTATCTATGCCCCACTGCCGTGGGGTGATTTCGGGTATGGGATCGCAGCGCACGCCATCAGTATGCCAGATTACACACTCGATCAGATTGCCTACCAACTTGGCTTCACCTGGGTCAAACAGCAAGTGCGTTGGGATCACTTTTCACCAGCTCCCGGTCAGATGGACTGGAGCGGCTATGATGTAATGGTGGAGTTTGCCAACGAGCGCAACCTCAAGGTGATGTTGAGTGTCATCGGCGCACCGGAATGGACACGCACCTACTTCGACGACAATCCCCAGGCGGCCCCGCCCGATGATGTAACACAGTTCACCGATTTCTTGGGCGAATTGGTTGACCGCTACCAGGGCAAAATTCACGCCATCGAGATCTGGAACGAGCAAAACCTGGATCGTGAATGGGATACTGCTCAGGGTGTGAATGCAGCCGCCTACGTAGAAATGCTGCGTCTTGCTTACCAGACGATCAAGAGTCGCGATCCCAATATCATCGTTATCAGCGGTGCACTGTCACCGACAGGGGCTTCGGCGACTGACCCTGCCAATCCTGACCGCGTGATCTACATGGACGATTTCGTCTATTTTCAGCAGATGCTCGACGCGGGGTTCCTCAATTATGCGGACTGCGTGGGTGCGCACCACAACGGCATCAATATGCCACCGAACGTGGCGTGGGACGAAGGTTACAACGACCCCAGCGCGCAGTTCCGAGGGCCGTTCGACAATCCAGATCACTCCTGGTCGTTCAAGAGCACGCTGTGGGGCTATCACGACCTGATCCAAAATGCTGGGTCCGACAAACCGCTATGCGTCACAGAATTTGGATGGGCCACCTCAGAAGGATTCGGCGGCACGCCGGAAGGCTTCGAGTTTGCCGACGACAATACGCTCGCGGAACAAGCCGAATGGGATGTTCAAGCCTTCCAGTTGATGCGCGAGTGGGGCTTCGTTCACCTGGCTTTCCTGTGGAACCTGGACTACTCGTATAAAGGCGGCATCGGTGCGACGGATCCGAATGCGCCATACAGCATTTTGGATTTGCAAGGCGCTGCGCGTCCGGCCTACGGCGCACTTGGGGAGATGCCTAAGATTCCCTAATCGCTGCTATCTACAATGATGATGACGCATGAAGCGGCGCAAGATGCGCCCGATCCTTCACAAGCGACGCAGGAGCGCCGCCAACCACGGCAGCGCCTTCTGGTTATAGGTACACTCATAAGCCTAGCACTCCTGACGTTTGCCGGATGGCTGTTGGCAACGCGCCCCGGTCTCTTTGCGGAATTGCAGGAGCCTACACCCGAACCTACGCCAACGCCGTGGCCCGTGCCGATGCACTTTGACTCACCCGAATATGGCATCAATATCCACATGTGGTGGGATCCCTGGGCCGCTGTCCGGCGCGATTGGCCACTGGTCCGTGACGCCGGTTTCACCTGGGTCAAGCAGCGGCTAGCCTGGCTTGACGTCGAAGGTGCCGGGCCAGGACGGTACGTGTGGGCCGGTTCCGATCGTATCGTCAAAGAGGCGGAGGAGGCTGGCGTCAACCTGGTCTTCCGCGTCGACCAACCGCCGCTATGGGCTATCCCAACAGAACAGGATGCTGAGGGACGGATGTTACCGGTAGACGTGACCGCGTTTGGCATCTTCTGCCACGCGATGGCCGAACGCTACAAAGGGCGCATAGCCGGATATCAAATCTGGAACGAGCCCAATCTGGCTCGCGAGTGGAATGGTCTCATTCCCAACCCCGCTGACTACGTCGCGGTGCTCCGCGCGTGTTATGTGGGCGTCAAAACAGCGGACCCGGAAGCTCTGGTCATCTCGGCGGGACTTTCACCCACCGGCTCCGGCCCGCCCGCCGCCATGCCGGACGTCGATTACTTGAAGGGGATGTACGAAGCTGGCGCATTACCGTATTTCGATCTTTTAGGATTGAATGCCCCTGGCTACAAAGCCGCGCCGGAAGTTTCTCCTGAGGAGGCAGCAGATCCGGCCAACGGCTACGGTGGGCACCAGGTTTTCTGCTTCCGGCATGTCGAGAATATGCGCGTCATAATGGAACAGTACGGCGACAGCGACAAACAGGTAGCGATACTGGAATTCGGCTGGCACACCGACAACCGGCCCGAAAATCCCGACTATGCCTGGTTCGCCGTAACGCCGGAGCAACAGGCGGATTATCTGGTACGCGCTTTTCGCTATGCGCACGAACATTGGTCACCTTGGATCGGCCCGATGTTTGTATGGAATCTACCTGATCCCACATGGGAACCACAAGACGAGGAATTCTGGTGGAGCATCGTCGATCCGTTCTTGTGGGGGTTGGGTGATGGCGATTTCGACACATGGCCGGGCGGTGCAGTGCGTCCCGCTTACACAGCCCTGGCGGAGATGGAGAAACCGTAACGTGATTCGCTATAGAGGTATTCAACTGTAGCGCAGGCGAGACGCCCGCGCTACATACGCTCTTAAAGGAAGGAGAAGAACTATGACGATCGCATTTGGTACAGATGGGTGGCGGGCAGTCATCAGTGATACGTTCACCTTTGAGAATGTGCGCCTGTTAGCACAGGCGATCGCCGATTACGTGCGCGAGCAAAGCGAGCGCGCCGAGTCGGAGGTGGTCATCGGCTACGATACCCGTTTCCTCTCCGATCGTTACGCGGGCGAGGTGGCACGCGTGATGGCCGGAAACGGCATCATTGCACACCTCACTCGCGCCGACGCCCCCACCCCGGCGGTGTCCTATGCCGTCGTCGAGAAGAAAGCCGAAGCGGGCGTGATGATCACCGCCAGTCACAACCCACCGCGCTATAACGGCGTCAAGCTCAAGGCCGCTTTCGGCGGTTCTGCACTGCCGGAACAAGCACGCCAGGTCGAAGCGCTGCTGGAACGTAATCAGCTCGAAGCGCGTGGCCCCAATATGATGGAGTTCCAGCAAGCAACCAAACTCGGCCTCATCCGCCCCTTCGATCCGGCGTGGGCCTACTACCAGCACCTATCCACCTTGCTCAACCTGGATATGATCTCAAAAGGGGAGATGATAGTTGTGGCTGACGGGATGTACGGTTCCGGGCGTGGCGCTTTCCGCGACATGCTGAGCCGCACACGCTGTCGCCTGCACGAAATCCGCTGCGAGATGAATCCCGGATTCGGTGGCATCCACCCCGAGCCGCTGGGGCACTATCTGCAAGCCCTCAGCGCGGCGATCCAGACCTATCACGCCGACGTGGGCCTGGCGACGGATGGCGACGCCGACCGCATCGGCGCGATGGACGCACGCGGCGAGTTTATCGACCCACACCACATCTTTGCGCTCGCGCTGCGCTATCTGGTGGAAAAGCGTGGCTGGACCGGCGCAGTCGTCAAGACCGTCTCGACGACGCGGATGGTGGACCGGCTGGCGAAGCGCTACGATCTTCCGCTACACGAAACGCCGGTGGGCTTCAACTACATCGCCGACTATATGCTCAATGGCGATGTGCTGATCGGTGGCGAGGAATCGGGCGGCCTGTCGATCAAGGGGCATATTCCCGAAGGGGATGGCGTGTTGATGGGTCTCTTGCTGATGGAAGTAATGGCCGAAGCGAATGCCCCACTGCACGAGCTGATCGACGACATCCAAAATGAAGTGGGACCGGCACGCTATGCCCGCACCGATATTCCACTCCAACGCCCGGTGCCCAAAAATGCGATGGTGGCTCGGCTTTCCGAGAACGCGCCGGCGACGTTGGCGGGCGAGACGGTGGTCGAGGTCAGCCAGAAGGATGGCGTCAAGTACATCCTGGCGAACGATTCCTGGCTGCTTATCCGGCCCTCAGGCACCGAGCCGGTGCTGCGTGTCTACGCTGAAGGGCGTTCGGATAAGGAAGTCGCCGCGTTGCTGGCCTTTGGAGAAGGGGTCACCGAATAAGGAAACCTCACCAAGTAATCTTCGCGGGGTTGATGGTAAAAACTTGCTTACGGCGTCATTTGACGTATAATGGCGGCTATCGGGGAAGTGTCGGAATTGGCAGACGAGCATGACTTAGGATCATGTGCTGCAAAGCGTGCGGGTTCAAATCCCGCCTTCCCCAACGCAAAAACAGTAGGCGGTAGACGGCAGTCAGGGCATTTCCCTGTTCGCCGTTTACCGCCTACTGTCATTGTCCGCCAAAACCTCCCCCCTTCCATATCAAACAACCTCTACCTGCCTGTACCTATCTGACTACGTGACTATCCGACTCGCTAACTAACCTATGTAACGCTATGTACACCTGCCCTTAATCATCCTTTAACAGTTTATAACTGAAACTTTGGTAGTATAGAAGATGTGACCAAATTATTTCTAACCTATAGCGATTGAGGATGCACTTATGACAACTGTATTGGTCGTTGATGATGAATTATCGATTAGGCGGATGTTGGGCTATATGCTCGGCAAGACTGATTATACGGTCTTGATGGCCGGCAGCGGCGAGGAAGCTTTGGAAAAACTCGCGACCAATCCGGTTAGCATTATGCTTTTGGATATCGCTATGCCGAATATGGATGGCCTCACCTTGTTGCGCCATATGCGCACTATGCCGGATTATCAGAAACTCCCGGTGATTATGCTGACGGCCAGCAGTGATGAAGTGAAACGCGCCAAAGCGCTGGACGCGGGTGCGAATGTCTTCTTGAACAAGCTGATCAAGCCGAATGAATTATTGGCTGCCATCGACCAAAGCATACAAAAGGCAGTTTAAGGTACACACGAAAAAAAGCCGGTTGGAGATCTCCAACCGGCTTTTTCAATTCTTCTAAGTATACTGCGTAACTAGGCGCTTAGCGCCGCAATCGCGTTTTCGACAATCCCCGTAAACGAATCAACTTTGAGACTTGCACCACCCACCAGCGCACCATCGATGTTGGGCATCACAATGAACTCAGCCATATTGTTCGGCTTGACACTGCCGCCATATTGTACACGGATTGCCTCAGCAGTGGCAGTGCCGTACAACTCGACGAGGACATCGCGGATGGCGGCCTTGATGATGCGGTCAGCATCCTCCGGCGTGGCGGTCAACCCGGTGCCGATAGCCCAGATGGGTTCGTAAGCCAGCACGACCTTCGCGGCATCCTCAGCGGAGATATCCGCAAACGCACCGCGAATCTGCCCCCCCACGAACGACACCGTCTCACCGGCCTTGTTCTGCTCTAGACTTTCGCCAATGCAGATGATCGGCTTGATCCCGTAGGCTAATGCTGCCTTAAGCTTGCGGTTGACGGTCTCATCGGTTTCACCGAAGTATTGGCGACGCTCCGAGTGTCCGATGATGACATACTGGGCCAACTCCTTGACCATCGGCGGGGAAATCTCACCGGTGAACGCGCCGCTTTCTTCCCAGTACATATTCTGCGCGCCTACACCGATGTTGGAACCGGCCAGGACATCGCTAACCGCGCTCAACACCGTCGCTGTAGGGCACACGGCCAACTCAATATCGACGACGTCGGCCAGGGTTTCTTTCAATCCCGAAGCCAGGGCCATCCCCTCGGCTACGGTCTCGTTCATCTTCCAGTTTCCGGCAATGAATGGTTTTCGCATCTTATCTCCTATCAAAAGGTATTAGGGACTGGTAATTAGGTGTTAGCTTAGAGAACATCTCCCGAATTCCAAATCCCTAATCACCGATTACTTATCTGCCAATGCGGCCACACCGGGCAGCGCTTTACCTTCAAGGAACTTCAAGCTCGCGCCACCACCCGTGGAGACGTGACTGACTTTGTCCGCCACACCGGCCTTCTTGATCGCCGAAGCCGAATCACCACCGCCAATGATGGTCACGGCATCCAATTCGGCCAGGATTTCGGCAATAGCGAAGGTCCCCTTGGCGAAGTTTGGCATCTCGAAGACGCCCATCGGGCCGTTCCATACGACGGTTTTAGCCGTCGCCAGGATTTCTTTGTATTGGGTCACTGTCTTCGGGCCGATATCCAGGATACGCCAACCGGGTTCCACTGCATCCACGGCGACGACTTTGCTGTGTGCGTCGTTGTCGAAAGCATCGGCCACGACTGCATCTACGGGCAGAACCAGTTTTTCGCCACCAGTCGCCAGCAATTCCTTCGCCACGTCCAGCACATCATCCTCTACCAGCGAGTCACCCATTTCCAGCCCTTGTGCTTTGAAGAATGTGTTCGCCATCCCACCGCCGATGAGGATTTTGTCGGCCAACTTCAGCATGTTCTGGATGACGGCAATCTTGTCCGACACCTTCGCCCCGCCGAGGATCACGATGTAGGGACGCTCAGGGTCTTCTACGGCACGACCCAAGAAATCAATTTCCTTCTCCATCAGAAACCCAGCCACGGCGGGCAGGTAGTGCGCTACACCTTCAGTGCTAGCCTGTGCGCGGTGCGCGGTCCCAAAAGCGTCGTTGACGAAGATCTCGCCCAGCTTTGCCAATTGTTCGGCAATCTTGGGGTCGTTCTTTGTTTCGCCCTTATAGAAACGGACATTCTCCAGCAACATCACTTCGCCGGGTTGCAGCGCCGCCGCCATTGCTTCGACCTCCGGGCCAATGGAGTCCGGGGCCATTTTAACCGGCTTGTCGAGCAATTCGCTCAAACGCGCAGCTACCGGCTTGAGGCTGAGATCAGCCTCATAGCCCGTCCCCGCCGGACGGCCCAGGTGCGACATCAGCACAAGCGCCGCGCCCTGTTCCAGAATATACTTAATCGTCGGCAGTGTGGCGCGGATGCGCTTGTCGTCACCGATCACGCCTTCTTTTAGCGGGACGTTGAAATCGGCGCGCATCAACACGTGCTTGCCCTTCAAATCAACATCACGAACGGTCTTTTTGTTCATCCTTCCACCTCATTTTTGGATAGGGGATTTGTAATTAGTAAATTAGGGATTAGGTTGCCTGACTGGCGATCCTAATCCCTAATTTTTCCTGATGACTGATCCCTGATTTACAGCTTGCTAGCGATCAGTGCCGCCAGATCACCAGTGCGGACACTGTAGCCCCACTCATTATCGTACCAGGTCACAACCTTGAGGAAGTCGTTCTTCCCCTCGCCGAGTGCCAGTGTGAATTGGAGGTCCACGGAGGAGCTGTGCGGGTCGCCCTTGTAGTCAACGCTGACCAGTGGTTCATCCACAGCAGCTAGGATGCCCTTCAGCGGGCCGGCGGCCGCGTCGCGGAAGACCTGACGCAGTTCCTCGGTCGTCGTCGGAACCTCAACCTGCACGGTGAAGTCCACCACGGAGACAGTCGGGCTCGGGACGCGCAGCGCGTAGCCATCGAACTTGCCCTTCAGATCAGGGATGACGAGCGCCACAGCCTTCGCCGCGCCGGTGGTCGTGGGGATGATGTTCACCGCGGCAGCGCGCGCACGGCGTAGGTCTTTATGCGGCAAGTCGAGGATCTTCTGATCGTTGGTGTAGGAGTGAATCGTCGTCATCAAGCCGCGCATGATTTTGAAATGGTCGTGAACCACCTTGGCGGCGGGCGCCAGACAGTTGGTGGTACAAGACGCGTTCGACAGAACGTGATGGGTGGCGGGATCGTAATCCCCTTCGTTCACACCCAGCACAACGGTCAGGTCCTCGCCCTTAGCGGGAGCCGAGATGATGACCTTCTTCGCGCCGCCGCGGACGATGTGGCTCTCCGCGCCCGGAACCTGCCTACCCTTGCTCTCGGTCGCCGTCTTAGAGCGGAACAGACCGGTGGACTCAACCACGATGTCAACGCCCATGTCGCCCCATGGAATGTTGCCAGGGTCGAATTCCTTGAAGGCCGTGATCTTCTTGCCATCAATGATCAAAGCATCGTCGGCGACTTCCACCGTCCCGTTAAAGCGGCCATAGTTTGAGTCGTACTTCAGCAAATGCGCCATCGTCTTGAGGTCGCCAATATCGTTGAAGGCCACGACTTCCAATGTGTCGGGATGATAGTCCCGAATCGCCTTGAGCACTTGCCGGCCAATGCGGCCGAACCCGTTAATCCCAACTTTCGTCGTCATAGTACACACTCCTTTTGTGAATTAAGTTAGAGAGACTGAATTTTGAAGATCAATCGCGTATCAAGCTCATCAAGATCCGCGCGATTTTTCCACTTTCATGATGCCCACTCAAAGTTTCATCCACCAGATCCGCCGCAATCACGCGCAAATCCTTGCGGGATTCCAGATCGGGCCGTACCCATTCGACAGCCTCCGTCGGTTTGGTCTGGGGCACTCGGGTATTGACAACCACCGCGGGAACCAGACCGGTCCCCAAATGCATCTCCAGCGCCTGGAGATGCTCTTGCGCCGTGTAGCCATCGGTTTCTCCGGGTTGTGCGGCAATGTTGCACACGTACACCTTGAGTGCGCGTGTCGCTTCTAGAGCCTGAGTAATCTCTGGCACCAACAGATTGGGCAAGATGCTGGTATAGAGACTGCCCGGCCCCACCACCACCAGATCCGCGTCCAGGATAGCACGCACGGCTTCGGGATAGGCTTTGGGCATCGCCGGTTCAAGCATCACCCGCAAGATGCGCCCGCGCACTTTGGGAATCTCCGATTCGCCCCGCACACGGACAAGGCCCGTACCCGCACGGTCGTCGCCATGCTCCTGCACATCGGCAATCAGCGTCACGGCTTCGAGCGTGCTTGGTAACACCTGCCCCTGCACGGCCAATACCCGGCTTGACTCTTTGAGCGCCGACTCGAAGGAGCCGGTGATGCCCGCCATCGCACTGATGAAGAGGTTGCCGAAGCTGTGGCCCCGCAAGTCCTCACCGCCGGCAAAGCGGTATTGGTAGAGCCGGGTGATGAGCGCCTCATCATCGGCCAGCGCCGCGATGCAGTTGCGGAAATCGCCCGGTGGCAGGATGCCCAGGCCACGTCGCAACCGACCTGAAGAGCCGCCGTCATCAGCCACGGTGACGATGGCCGTCAGGTTGGACGTGTACTGCTTCAGTCCCCGCAGAATGGTGGACTGCCCGTGCCCGCCCCCGATAACCACGATTTTGGCCCCGCGCCCCCGCCGGCGATAGTTGTACAGCGTGCCGGGGACGGCCTCAAACGCACCCGCGACGAAAGGCTCCAAGATGGTGCGATTGAGCGCCCACAGCGCCAGGCCGACGCTCCCCACCCCAAGGATGAGAAACAGCGCCACCCGCACGAAACGTGGCAGAAACTGTAGCGTGACATAGTGAAAGTACGGTGGGAGGGGGTAAAACGCGCGCAACGCCGAAGCGCCGCCCAAGCTCAACAATGCGATACCGAAGGTTAGCAATAATAGCCAGCGTTTTAGGCCTAACCCCGGCTGCAGCCATTGCAAATGAGCATGCCAGGGCTGTCTTCCGGTGTGCTTTACCCTCCACTTCATCGATGAAATTATACTCAAAATAAAAGCCGTGTCAACAAACAATTGCAAAAACGCCGTGGACGCAATCGTCCACGGCGTTTCACGTCCTCACAAGTCGCAGGTCACTGAATCCGCGCTACCACGCGGGCGTTTTTCCATAGCTCCTCGAGCCGGTAGAAGTCGCGCATCTCCGGATCGAACAGATGCACGATGACGCTGTTGTAATCCACCAGAATCCACCCGGAATCTGGTTCGCCTTCGACATTGAGGGCCAGCATACGCTCATCCGTTTTCTTGAGTTCCTCGCGCAGCGCGCTCTGTAAGGCGTCCAGTTGCCGCCGGCTGGTCCCGGAACAGATGACGAAATAATCGGTAAACGTTGTAACTTCTTGGAGATCAAGGATCAAGATGTCCTCACCTTGTTTGTCAACGATGATCTCCGCAATACGATGTGCTAACTCTAAACTCTCCACCCAACCTCCTCTCAAAATGGTTGTGGGTTACAGGTTGCAAGTTAAAGGTTAAAAAACTCGTTCAATCCATTGATAGGAAAATAGCGCTCTACGCGCGTAAGGCCATCACCAGCAAGGCAATGGCGTTTTCGACGTCAGCTTCATCGACCATTTCTGATGGGCTGTGGACGTAGCGACAGGGGATGCTCACACAGCCACTCGGCAC
>JBJYXQ010000193.1:0-2356 GCA_046260035.1 Anaerolineae bacterium | reverse complement strand
ACTACAGCGTGCAGTTCACGGATCCATCGAAAAACACTAATTTTGCCTACGTCGGTACGCGCGCCACGGGCACGCAGGCGGGCGACTATCTCATTACGGGGCCGGGCTGGAAAGGACAGGTGCCAGGTGGCATGGCGCAGATAGCCTCGCCGAACAACTCGGTGCTCGTCCTCGGTCGTGTACTCGTATACAGCGACAGCGACCTGCCGGCTGCCTATGCTCTTTCGAAGCAGATACAATTAACACCGCTTTTTGGGGTCGCTTACTGAAACAAGCAAAATTTAACAAAGAGGTGTATCGTGACAGATGCTGAACTGATTGCCATTCGTGATGGATTTGAGATGCGTGTCGATCAAGTGATACGCGCCGGTGCGGGAAAGCCGCTTGTACGGGGCGAAATACGCCCACCCTTAGGAGAAGGACGGGGGAACGTGGCTCGAGACTACTCCTGGTCTATTGTGGAATTCGCACATCGGTGTTTTTACTTGAACGAACAATTAGACGCGGCCAATGCCGCGCTGATTGAGAACGCGCAGCACTATCTGGATCATCCCCTTGACCTGCATGATCGCGACAGCTATCACTGGCACTCGGAAATGCTGTGTCGGTTGATCGAGTTCTACGGTTCACATGGGTCGCTTTATGCGGGCCGACTAACGGGCGAGACAGAAGAGCGGATCATGGAATCGTTGTGGGCATATGCCAAACGACACAGCCGTCTTGGAGGGGCAGACCTGGGGCCCCCAACCGGAACCCGAGTAAGTGGGATTTTTGATGCTGTTGATGCCGAGTTGGTGAAGTCGCAAACCTGGCATGTTCACGAGTCTGAGAACCATCACGTACAAGGGTTCTCAACGGCATGGCACTTTGCCAAGCTGGCCAAGGACAACCCGGCATTCAACACACGGGTGTATGATGACGGTCACACTGTCCAGGAACACTACGATGCGTGGACCGAGTACATCAAAGTATATTGTCTGGAGCGTGCAAAAAAGGGCCTCTTCATCGAGATGAACAATGACCGGTACAACGGTCATTTGCTCAAAGGGGTATACAATTTCTACGACTTCGCCGCCGATGAAACGATGAGGGCCTTGGTGGGCGCGCTGCTGGATCTGTATTGGGCCACGTGGGCGCAGGAGCAGTTCAACGGCGTGTTGGGGGGCGGGAAGGCCCGTCTCTATCCAAGCCCGACCGGTGGATATCGCAATGCAGGCACGTCATACGGGTCACAAATGGCCTGGTTCTATTTGGGGATAGGCGAACCTCAGCAGTATAATTCGGCGCTGCTCTCGACCTTGACATCCCAATACCGTTTGCCTCTGGTCGTGATGGACCTCGCACTGGATCCTGTGGGACGCGGTGTGTATGAAATTCACCAACGTCCTCTGGGGTTGGCGGAAAAAGGCTATTCCCAGTGTCCCGATTATCGCCTGAGAACCGACAATGGGGGTATTCATCGATATACATACTGCACACCTGAATTCATCATTGGGACCCCAATGTCAGCGGCGCATCCGCACGAAGACTGGACGGCGATCAGTGCGCAGAATCGGTGGCACGGGGTGATCTTTGCAGGCCACAGAGATGCGCGGATTGTGCCTTATCCGCGGAATCTGGCTAAGGATAATCGAACCTATACCCAGCAGTGGTCTGTTCAGCATAAAGGTACTTTGATTGCCCAGAAACTGAAGAGTAGTCTTAAGTGCGGTGAAATGGAGGTGTGGTTTTCTGAGGCGGGATTATCAAAACCAAGAGAAGAAGGCCAATGGGTGTTTGTGGAGGCGGATGGTGCTTACGCAGCAGTACGGCCAACGAGGGGCGGGTATACGTGGCGACTGAGCGAAGATGGCGTCCCTGGTGCGTGGTTGCGCAGTGATGATGAATGGGCACCGATAATTCTCGAAGTTGCCCGTAAGAAGGATTTTGCCGATTACGATGCGTTCTGTGCCGCCGTGCAGGCCAATCCGCTATCCTATGACGGCTCTGTGCTGTCCTATGGTGGATTGGGTGGCCACACTTTCAAGTTTTATGCCGATTACAGTCACCCACCGGAGATTGACGGCATACCTGTGGATTATACGCCGCCCTACGCTTTTTACAGCCCCTTTGTGCAGGCAGAATGGGATAGTGGCGTTGTGACAATCCGGAAGGGTGAGCGGGAAGAGATACGAGATTTCAACATACTTTTCGGGAAAAAGAACTGAAGACTATGACAGGTTGTAATCCGTCAATTGCCGCAATTCGAGAAACAGCGGGATTGACAAAGGTGGTTCATCAATAGTGCAAATTCCACCCTGATCGAACGCAACGACCTACAAACAGTCATCGACCAGAACCCGGTCATCGACATCGA
>JBJYXQ010000192.1:0-7805 GCA_046260035.1 Anaerolineae bacterium | reverse complement strand
GTTGGTGCGCGCGTCACGCTCCGCCATATCCGGCCACAGCAGTCCCGCCAGCGTCTCACGACGCTGCGGACGCGAGTGTTCCACGGCGAGGTAAGCCAGCAGTGCGCGTACTTTGTCGGACTCGAAGGTGGCGAGTGGTGCGCCGTTCAATGTGGCCTGGAAGGAACCAAGCAAAGATAGTATTAGGTGGCTCATTGCCCTCCTTTCGCTGGTAGCAAAAAGCCAACTCACTATATGTCATTGTAGCATATTTTGAAGTTTAAGTGGAGTCTTTCGAAAAAATTACTAACGATGTCCTCACGTTTCACTCACGTTTAGCACACACCCTGCAAATAGAATGGAAGAGATCACAAGTCGTGATAGATGATTGAAAGGAGAAGTAATGAAGAATAGGAAGGTGAGACGTAGCATCATCGCTCTCGCTGTGGCCCTTGGATGTTGTGCGCTGCTCACGCTTGACATCGCGGAGCGCGCTCCATCTACCAGCCTGGCGCAGGCTGCGTGGTCGTGGGACTCGACGCCCGTCACCACAACCTATCTCACCTACGAGCTCCAGAACGGCTACGTCCACAATTGGCTGGTAGCTGGCGCGGAAACCAAGCCACCAGACCCAACCGAGGATATAGCCGATATCACGCGCCTGCCATCAGAAAACACGCCCTTCGTACATGACGGATTTAAAATGCGCTGGACCTACTACAAGACGCTCGATGATCACTTCATCGATCTGGCAGTCACCGGCGATCCCCGCTCTGCACACGTCTGGACCTATGCACAGGTGGAGGTGCCTTCAACACGTGAGGTGATCTTGGTTCTCACCGCCTATGGCCCTACCGCTCTGTGGGTCAACGGAGAGCCCTTGTCGGGCCTGGATATCGAACACGGTTCTGCAGCAAAACACGTATCGTTACCTGCCCGGCTAAACGCAGGCCAGAATGAAGTGCTGCTGCGCTTCGAGACACCAGCCGTCTGCCCCTTCTCGGTGGGGGGTGCGCTCCAAATCGTGCAAACCGGCAGTTCTGAGCCCCTGCACGTCCTCCTGCCCACGGAAACTCCCGACGTTGCGCTGCGCCAATACTACGAGCGTCTGCTGGAGACAGCCTATCTGGAATCGGTAGTAGACGTGCGGGGCAATCGCGTTCGGGTGAACTGGCCCACCGACCTGGAACTCACCGGCGAATGCGAGGTGCAAATCCAGGATGCGCGGCACCGCATCTACGTGGAACAATCCCCCTATGTCGAAGCCGGTTTGAGCATCGAGGCCGGCCATCCGGCGCGCATCTGGGAAGGCGACTATTTCGTCGTGTTCCGCGCGCCGATCATGACCTATTACCATGGACTACGCTACCAATACAAACTGCCCGTCCATATTGTTGACAACGCCTATTCGACCGAACCCTACGGGACGTATGCCGACCGCCGCCTGGAAGCACTCCAGGATGCCGCCAAGCGCGAGGATTCAGCCTTCTCTGAGATAGCCCGCCTGGCTTTGGCGATAGGGGAAGCCGTGGATACGGAACAGCTTACAGCCCTGGTGGAACATGCTGTCGCAGTGGAGAGCAATGTAGAATGGGTGGGCATCCTGGGGTTGATCACACGGCTCAATGCAGCCGGGAGCCTCGATGCGCCAACATACGGCGCAATTGAGGAACTCCTGGTGACTAAGCTGTCCGAACAACCATCCGCATCTACCGGTTGCTCCCTGCCTGCCCTCACCTGGCGAGTGCTGGCCGGCCAACTCTACCCGGAACGCATCCTCGACGCTGCCGGGCACAACGGCGCAACATTGCGCCATCAGAGTGAGCGCCAACTGTGGAGTGAACTCAAACGGCAAACGCCCTTCACTGTTGGCGAGGAAAGCTGCTCGCTGGAAGGTAATGTCGTTGCCTTGGCGCACATCCTCGACCTGGCCGAAGAGCCCCGGCTACGCGAACTGAGCTACAGCGCCCTTGACGATCTCTTTTCAGCGCTCGATCAATATACCTTCCAGGGTGTGTTGAGTTCCGCCTTCTCGCGCACGGATGCCCCTATGGCGACGAGTCACCGTCTTTCAGATGCGGCGGGGATCAGCCGCTTGCTCTGGGGTGTCGGGGTGTACAATCGCCACACCGCAGGCACGGTGAGTCTGGCCACCTCTTCCTACGAACCGTTGGTGCTGGCCTATACACTGGCGTCGGATAAGTCGACTGCCACCTGGGCACAGACACCTCTGGGAACGAAACGCCCTGTCTGGCAAGCGCTTCTTCCCACCACCCAGCCACAGCTTACACAGGTTCTCTACCGCACACCGGACGTGATGCTCGATTCGATCTCCGGATACCATCCCGGCGAGCGCGGCGTGGATGAGCATCTATGGCAGGCAACCTTGGGACCAGATGCCGTGGTCTTTGTGAATCAGCCGGCCAACCTGAGCGAATCCTCCGACCATCTGCCCAATCGTTGGCTGGGCAACGTCACCCTCCCCGCCGTGGCCCAGTGGCGAGAAACACTGATCGCAATCCATGCGCTGCCGGAAGACGACTGGCTAGGCTTCACCCACGCCTACTTCCCCGCCTTCGCCTTCGACGAGATTGCATTTGAGGATAACTGGGTGTTCGGCAGAAAGGGTGAGGGTTACGTGGCCCTCACAGCCTCCCAGCCCCTCGAGTCCATCCACAGTGGGCCGACGGCTTACCACGAACTGCGCGCCTATGGGCAGCACACCATTTGGCTCTGTACTGTTGGGACGCATACTACGGATGGCGCGTTTGGCGAATTCCGCCAGGCGGTGCTTGCCTTGGATGTCACGTTCGGAGATCTGGACGTACGGATGCAAACTCTGGGTGGTGAGGAACTCACCTTTGCCTGGGAAGAAACACTTCGCGTTGAAGATGGTTCAGGGCAGCCTTAGTGCTGCCGACGTGTAAGGGCGGTGGGGTTACGGGGGTACTCCACCGCCCACTTTCAGGGCTGACGCCGGGCGCGAAGTTTTGCCCAGAGCGCGGCGAAAAAGTATAATACGACACACAACAAAACTCCCGATGGTGAATGCCATCGGGAGTTTTCTCATGAGCTAAACTTATGGCGTCACGCTAGAGGTAGACGCGGTCTCCGTTGGCGTAGGCGTCGGTGTTTCGGTCGGTGTGGGTGTTATGGTTGGCGTGGATGTGGGGGTTGGCGACAGGGTCGGTGTCGGCGTCAGCGTCGTGGTGGGCGTCAACGTGATCGTCGGCGTAGGCGTAGACGTGGGCGTCGGCGTGATCGTCGGGGTAGACGTGGGCAAGTCACCCACACGGTCGATGCCCATCTTTACGAGAGCATTGCCGCCTTTCTCGAAGTACTCCACGACGATCGTATACTTGCCGGTTCCTAGCTGTACCTCTGCCTGGTATGTCTGATCGCCTGCGCTAATGTGCCACTCGTCCAGAACCAGCGTCCCATTGACAAAGATGCGTACCCCATCATCGGCGACGGCTAAGAAGCGATACACGCCCTCCGTCGCGGCCAGTTCGCGGGTCCAACGAGCGGAGAAATTATCGACCGGCAATCCCACCGCGGGTGCGTTCTTCTCCCAGTTGAAGTCTATCTTGGCATCGTTGCGGACCAACGCCGGCGTACCGGAGAAATCAAGATTGTTCCAGTATTCGCCTTTCCAATCGGGGAAAGTGGGGGTGATCTTCTCCCACGCCAGCCGCGCGCGTGCATTCCCGGCACTCTCGTAATAATCGACGCGCAGGTTGTGCGTCCCGGCAGTCAGCGGCACATCGGCGGTCGTTTCGCGTTCTCCACCATCGTGCCACTCGTCGATGATGAGTTGGTTATCGATCCACAACCGCGCGCCGTCATCCATCGTCAGATGGAAACGATAGGTCGTGGCATCGAAGGTCACTGCGCGCGTCCAACGGGCCGAGAAGTTATCGATGGGCAGACCTGGATACGGGCCATCCGCGCCCCAGTTGAAGTCCAGGGACGCGTCATTGCGCACCAGGGCAGGCGTGCCATCAAGCGTCCGGTTACTCCAGTATTCGCCTTTCCAATCGGCAAAATCGGTCTGCTTCTCCCATCCCGCCTGGATAAGCGCTTGCCCGATCCCCTCAAAGTACTCCAGGCGCAGCACGTAGTCACCTGATATCAACAGCAGGTCGGCGGTGACCGTGCGCTTCGCACTGGTGCGCCAATCATCGATGATCAATTTATCGTTGATGTACAATCGCACGCCATCATCCACTTTCGCAAAGAAGTGATACGTGCCACCCTCAAGGGTCACCTTGCGCGTCCAACGCGCCGAGAAATTGTTCACGGGGAATCCACCAGCCGGCCCACCGTTGCCCCAATTGAAATCAACATTCGCATCGTTGCGCACGAGGCCTGGTACACCTGACATACTGGTGTTCGTATAATACTGCCCGTACCACGCCCCTGGATCGGGTGTGGGCGATGGCGTGATCGTAGGTATGCTGGTCGGGGTGGGCGTAAGCGTAGGTGATGGGGTAACACCCGGTTCAGTCGTGGCTGTGGCTGTCGGCGACGATATCGGTGTATCGGTAAAGATGAAGCGCGTCGTCGCTAATGTGTCGGAGTCCGGCACCTGCACCAGTACATCCACCCCCTCGTGACCACGCCAGCCTTCACCCAGGATCAGCGCGACGTTAAATGTGCCATCCGCCTTAACAAGCACGGTCGCCGCCGGAGGGAGCATCTGGCGCCCCGTCTGGAGGTTGATCAAGATAACCTCGACAGCACCATAAGGCGGCCAGTTGGTTCCCTCTACCGTGATGGTCGTGCCCGGCAATCCGGAGGACGGCGTCACAATGACCTGCGGGGTTTCGGGCGTGGGCGTCGGTCTGGGAAACACGCCGCTGTTGCGCAATGCCAGCATGACCAGCAGGCAAATCACGATCAAACACAGCCCAACAAACCCCATTATGGGATAGAACCAACGCGGCGCGCCACCCGGCGAGGGTGGATTGTAATACTCCTGCATATCTTCTTCATCCCGCAAGGGTTGCACATCCCGTAAAGGGTATTCATCCTGCAAAGGTTGTATATCTTGCCCGTCTTGCATGCGCCCCTCCTTCACGCATCACATAGCGTTTGTCACATTATTCTCATTATACTCCAAGACGCTGCATTAGACGACAATGTTCCACTGATCAGAAACCGCGGTACTTGTCCACCTGATTGCGCAAGGGCCGCTCTCCACGCAGGAAGCGGCCGAGATTCTCATAGAAGATGTCGAGGACATACTGTCGCTCGAATTGTGTTCCGCCGGCAGCGTGCGGCGTGATGAGGACGTTCGGCATGTCCCACAGTTCGCTGTCCGGCGGCAACGGCTCCTGCGCAAAGACATCCATCGCGGCGGCGCTCAGGTGACCGCTCTTCAACGCCGCAATCAGCGCGTCTTCGTCGATAATGCGCCCGCGCGAGATCGCCACCAGTAGCGCGCCGGGCTTCATCTGCGCGATCTCGGCCGCGCCGATCATCCCATCAGTTTCGGCCGTGTAGGGCACGGTCACGACGACGTAATCGGAGACGTTGAGCAGGTCGTGGAGTCGGTCCAGCCCCCATAGCTCATCGACAGTGTCCGGCTTTGACACGGGCAGCATGTCCACAGCGATGACGCGCATCCCGAAAGCCACCGCGCGCTGCGCCGTCGCCAGCCCCACCGTGCCCAGCCCAACAATGCCCATCGTGCTGCCTGTCAGCTCGACCATCTGTGGGCGAAACTCGCGCATCGCCCACTCGTGCTTCTGTTGTTTGAGCACGAAATCCTTAATGGAGCGCGTGAAAGCCAAGATCATACCAAACACACTGTCGGCCAGGCACGCGCTATGCGTTCCCCGCGCGCTGGTTAAGATCACGTCGCTCGCCACCAATTCGGGGATCGCCAGGAAATTGTTGACGCCCGAGCTAGGCGATTGCAGCCACCTGAGTTTCTTCGCCGCGAGGAAAGTGTCGCGGTTCAACCATCCCATATACACGTCAGCGTCGGCGATCATCACCGGCAGATCCTCGCGCTGGTCGCAGGACACAAATTCCACATCGGGGTATTTTGCCTTGAGATCAGGGATCGCCTTCTCAAGCCCCATCAAACTTGCGCCGATCAAAACTTTCATCAGTAAACCTCCCCTAGAAAATAACCCACACACTCAATACAGCGTCCCTTTCGCATCCACCGCGCTATCTGCTGCCGCGCCGGTGAAGTCAATGGCTTTGAAATCCGCCCTGGCGGCCTTCGCCATGAAGGCGAGGTCGCTGGCAAGGGCCAGGAATTGGAACCCCTGGCGGATGCGCATGGTAACCTCTTGTGCGTTGAAGCAATGCTTGCCCGCTGCTTTGCCCGTTTTCTTGGCAGCAGCGAGCACGGCCTGGATCGCCTCCTCGTGAACGGTGCCGGGGCCGGTCTCGCTCGGATGAACACCCAGCGACAGTGCCAGATCGTTCGGGCCGATGAAACAACCGATGACGCCCTCGGTCCCCAAAATGGCCTCGGCGTTCTCCACGGCCTGCGCCGTCTCGATCATCACGATGATGGCGAGATTGTCGTCGGTCCACGTGCGATAATCCCCGTCGATATAGGCAGCGACGCGGCTACCACCGGAGCTCCGCTGGCCTTTGGTCGCGTACTTCATATTGCTCACCACGTTGCGCGCATCCTCCGCCGTGTTGACCATCGGCACAACCAACCCCAACGCCCCCGCATCCAGCGTGCGCTGAATCCACACCGTGTCGTTCCAGGGAACACGGGCCATCGGGACTGCGCCACCCAACTGCACCGCACGGAAACAGTTGACCATCGTCTCGAAGCCTACAGGACTGTGTTCCGCGTCCACCACCAGCCAGTCCCAGCCCATCTGCGCCATCGTCTCCGCCGCCACCGGCGAACAGAGCGAGAGCCAGCTCCCCACACTCGGCTGCCCACTGCGCAGCTGATCAACCACCGGATTGCTCTTGAATTTGTTAATTGCCATATCTGCTATCCTCCTGTGGAATAGTCTCCTAGTCAC
Source organism: Anaerolineae bacterium (assembly GCA_046260035.1). Lineage (GTDB taxonomy): Bacteria > Chloroflexota > Anaerolineae > B4-G1 > SLSP01 > DSWT01. The sequence goes on along the minus strand of JBJYXQ010000192.1, from coordinate 819 downwards.
AAGTCCATTAGGCGCGCAGTCGTTTGCGCCCAATGTTAAAAGTATACATCCCTTTTGGGACTTAAGCCACTGCTCTCGACAGGATCTTATCATTCTCCGAATTTGCATATCGCGCAGACAAATCGCGTGGCTAAAGCCATTTGGTTTAGGGGTGTTTTTTGGAGTTCAGCGAGAATGATAAGCCCCTACAGCTCTCGGTTTGACAAGACCAACGCAGTTGAATAAAATCGACTCAAGACTATCTGACGAATCAACTAAGGACTCTATGACGACTTATCACGTTCCATACAGCACAACGACGCTCGAATTCGACCTGCTCCCCGGCATGCGCGGGCGAGTGGTCGAATCCAAACGGATGCCGCCCATCGACGATGTGCCCGCAACGGTCGATGCCACGCTGGCCGAACCGGTCAATTCGCCGCCGCTGCGCGACCTGGCCCGGCCGGGCGATAGCGTCTGCATCGTTTTCACCGACGCGACCCGCGCCTGCCCCGACGATCTGCTCATCCCGCCGATTCTGCGCGAACTGGAACAGGCTGGCGTGCGCGACGAGGACATCACCCTGTTGTGCGGGATCGGGATGCACCGTCCCAGCACCCATGCGGAAAAGGTCGCCAAGCTAGGGCAGGCTGTCGTCGACCGCTACCGGGTGATCGACAATGAGCCGCAAAACCTCGCCGCGTTGGTCGATCTGGGCGAAGTCAACGGCATCCCGCTCTCCGTGCACAAGGCCGCGTACAATGCGGACGTGCTTATCGCCACGGGAATCGTCGAACCGCACCAGTACGCCGGGTACTCGGGCGGACGGAAGACGGTGGC
>JBJYXQ010000191.1:0-12548 GCA_046260035.1 Anaerolineae bacterium | reverse complement strand
TGAATCCATGCCACCACACCGGCTTCGCGCAACATCTCGCGTTCCTCGTTCAGCGGATGGCCCGTCATCACCACCACGCGCAGCGTCGGATCGTGCTGGTACAGCGCCTGGGCCAACGCCTTGCCGCCCATCTCCGCCATCACCAGATCGCTCAGCACCAGCGCGATGTCCTTGCGGTGTTCAGCAAAAACTTTCAACGCCACCTTGCCATTCTCAGCTTCGAGGACATGATAGTTCAGTAGTTCCAGGCTAGCCACGATGGCCTCGCGGGCCGCAGCATTATCCTCCACCACCAGAATCGTTTCGCCGTGACCCAGAGGTAAATCGTCGAACATGACAACGGGAGGTAATTCCGGCACCTCCAGCGCAGGAAAGTAAAGGAGAAAGGTCGTTCCGACATCCACCTCGGTATGCACGTCGACGAATCCATCGTGGCTGGAGACGATACCGTAAACCTGAGACAATCCTAAGCCGGTGCCTTTGCCCTCCGGTTTGGTCGTAAAGAAGGGATCGTAGATGTAGGGCAGAACCTCCTCAGGAATGCCCGATCCGGTATCAGAAACCATGACCTGCACCCACTCCCCGACAGCCATATCGGGCAGCGGAGCATATTTCGGCTTGGTGACGCGCAAACGCGTCACCTCGATGCTCAATATTCCGCCATCCGGCATTGCATCGCGCGCGTTCACCACCAGGTTCATAAACACTTGCTGCATCCGCGTGGGATCGGCGTCAATTGTATAGTTATCCGAGCCATAGGTAAAATCGACGCGAATACTCTCCGGCAAAGTACGCTCCCAAAGTTTGACCTGCTCTTTAAGCAAAGGAACCAAGTCCAACGGAAGGCGGTCCAGCACTGTACTACGACTGAAATCCAGAATTTGGTTGATGAGATCGGCGGCTCGATGCGCCTGATTGGCGATGATGACGAGGCGCTCGTGTAATTGAGGAGGCAGGTCCGGCGTCCGCAGCGACATCTGGCTGTAAAGCACGATGCCGGCGAGGATATTGTTGAAGTCGTGGGCGATGCCGGCAGCAAGTTGGCCCACCGTCGCCAGACGATCCTGGCGCTGCACCGTTTCGCGGATAGCATATTCTTCGGTCACGTCGCGCAGTACCAGCACCCAGCCCCCCATCATCGGCCCGGTTTCGATGGCGCGAGCAAGAACCTGGAAATGACGCCGTTCTTCGACGACCTCATGCCACAGCCCATGGGGTGGCGGGCTGAGCAATTCAGCAATCGGCTGCCCACCAAGCGCCGTCAACGTTTGCCCAGCTTCCCATGTCGCCGTATCGGTCAATACTGGTAGATAAGCCATGGCCGAAGGATTACACAATAGCAGGCGCAGTTCAGCATCCAACAGCAGCACACCTTCGGGAACAGTGTCCATAATCTGCTGCATCTGGCGGGTCTGTTCTTGCACCTGCTGCAACAGACGCTCGCGTTCTTCTTCTGCCTGCTTGCGCTCGGTAATATCCAGAGCCGTGAACGTGACTCCAGCGCTGAGGTCAGCAGGATCAAGGGGTGTCGAACTAAGCCATACGTCAAGGATCTGCCCATCTTTGCGCTGCCAGCACGTTTCTACCGTACCAGCGCCATGCTCACGGATTTGGCCGTACTTCTCTCGGCCCACATAATCAAAATCCTCATCGGTTGGATACAATATACGGGCACTTTTGCCGACCAGTTCGGCTTGTGTATAGCCTGTCAGTTCACAGATACGGTCGTTCACCTGCAAAAGCACGCGATTAGAGACCAGGCCAATGCCGATAGGAGCCGCGCGGAAAATGCTGCGCAATGTCGCGGCACTGCGTTTCAACGCTATTTCTGCCCGCCGCCGCTCCTCTTCAGCGCGCTTGCGCTCAGTGATATCACGAGCAATGCCAAGCAGCCCCACCACCTGTCCTGCAGCATCTTTGAGCGGCAGTTTGGAGCTGAGCAACCAGACACATCGGCCCTGCTGGTTACATAGGTATTCCTCATAGTTAAGCTGCTGTTGTCCCGTGCTAAATACTTGTCGATCTAGAAGATCAAAATGCGTCGCGACTTCGGATGGAAAAATATCGAAGTCGGTTTTCCCAAGCACTTCCTCTTCCGTCGCAATGCCCATATTGTCGAGGTCCGCACGATTCGCCAGCGTCTTGCGCCCTTGTAGGTCTTTCGTATAGACAGCATCCGGCAAGTTATCCACCACCGCACGCAACAATTGGCGCTCTCGCACCAATTCAGCCTGGGCATGCTTGCGGGCGGTAATATCAGTGGCCGTGATAAATACCTTACCCCACGTTTCCTCGTAACCAGAGACGAGCGTAGCTTGGAATAACGTATCCACCAATTTGCCGTTCAGTTTACGGCCAACGATCTCTCTCTCAAGGCGCCTTTGCCAACGGGAGAAAGCAACCAGTTCGTCGGCAAAGGCCTCCAAAGATTGCTCAACAAAAAGCGTTCCCAATCCCTTTAGCAACGAGGCTTTGTCCGCAGCACCGAGCAACTCCACCGCAGCCTGATTGACGTTCAGAATCTTGACGAGAGAAGCACAATGCTCTACTACGTCGGGGTTATCGTGCAGGTAACATTCCAAATCATCCACCCCGGTTGCGCGCAACTCATCCAGATATATTTTGACCGCACTGAAGTCCTCTTCCCACACCGAGAAGGGCGCGTCTTCAAAGAGGCCGCGATAACTTGCCTCATATTCAGCTAATCGTTGATCGATATTATGTCGGTATAATGCCACCTCAATCGCTCCCCTTAACTCAGGAGCGCGAACCGGTTTGAGTAGATAGCCATGAGGTGCAGTGATACCAGCGCGCTGCAAGAGGAGCGCATCATCGGCAGAAACCAGATAAATCACCGGGTCGTCAAGGCCTGCGCGCAGTTTTTCGGCAACCTGCAAACTCTCCAATGCGTCACCCGGTGCAACATCTACCACAATCAGATCCGGTGAGGCTTTCTTAACAGTTTGGAGGGCATCTTTGACGGCCACCACGTTCACCGCGAGATCACCGGCAGCGCGCATCATCTTAGCGACATCGTGAGCCGCCGAGTATGTATCCCCTACTACTAGAACGCGAGACTTCTCCATGATCACCATCCCCTCACACATACAGACAGCAAGAGCTGTCGACACTGTGCACGATGTGATACCCTTCATACTACTCTGAAGTTCGGAGTTCGGCAAGCTCCAAGACGTCCGCCTTACCTTCGTCAGGGTCGTAGTATTTGGCGTAATGTTTCTCAGGTTCCCGCTGGCTCAAAATCTGGCCTAAAGGCCGGGGATGTTAGCTCGTGAGAATGATAAGACCCTGTTGCCTTCGTACCAGAATAGCATAAACTGAGAAAGTGTAAGCGCAACCAAAAAACCTGTCCGAAAATTCGCCGTTGGCCTACCAGAAACGCTCAGAGGCAAAATCTTCGGATAGCGTCATAATCCAGCGAGGTGTGTCAATGAACGTCAACGAAAATATGGAAACATTGGTACAACAACGCGTTGCTACCTATTTCGTAACAGGCGAGAACAACTGCGCGATGACCGTTCTGCGAGTACTATCTGAGGCGTTCCAGACGCCGGTAACGCAACAAGTTATCGACGCGGCACAATGTATGCCGGGCGCGGGCGGTGTAGATCACCTATGTGGATTGATCTCCGGCGCGCTGATGTTTGTTGGCGTATGGGGGGCAGAACAGGGGCTGCACCGCCAAACACTACAACCACTCACGAGCGATTTCAGCCGGGCCATCCAGGAACGCTTCGGCAGCCTGATGTGCAGCGATTTACGTTCCGTCGAAGGGTGCGGTCCGCTGGCGGTGGCGTTCCTCACCTTTACCCTTCGATTTTTAGAAACTCGTTTAGATGTAGAAACGTTGGCACACTAATCCTGATACCGCCGGAGAATAGCCTCGGCTGTGCTGCGCACATACTCGGCCAACTCTGGCGGTTCAAGCACCCGCACGGCCTCACCGTAGCTGAGCACCCATCCCGTCGCCCATTCTAGCGTGGACGCGCCGAATTGCGCCGTGACCGAGCCATCTGGATGCTCGGTCAACTCCATCCAGTGACCGTGACGTTCCCGGATGTGCGGGGCAACGTTGGCGGCAACATGCACGACGATGGTGTAGTTTTGCTCAAAGCTCAGCGTTTGGTTGATGTAATCGCGCGCTGAAAAATCCCGCGGAATCGTGAAGGGGATTTTCAACGGTGTCACGCGCTGGATGCGATCCACGCGGAACGTGCGCATAGCCTGGCGCAGGCGGCAAAATCCTACCAGGTACCACAGGCCACCATGGAATGTCAGTGCGTAGGGCTCAATATCGCGGCAGGTTTCCTCGAGAGCAAAGCTCTGGTAGACCAGGCGCACGCAGCAGCGTCCTATGATGCACTCACGGAGCGTATGGATGATCGGTTCCCAGGGACGGTAATCCTTTGCGGTCAAGCCACTGATGACCAGACTCTGTCGCGCGGTCGCCACCTCATGGCGCAAATCGTCAGGCAATACGTTGTCCAGTTTGGCCGTGACCGCTGTGACCGCATCCTTGTACGTCTGACCCCACACCTCGCCAACCAGGTTCGCGCCCATGTACAGCACTGTCGCTTCCTCCGCCGTGAAGATCAACGGTGGCAGTTTGTAGCCACGCACCAGCGCGAATCCACCGTACGGACCACGCTCGGAATAGAGGGGAATCCCCATCTCTTCCAACATCCCCATGTAACGGTGGATGGTCCGCTCGGAGACGCCCAACTCGTCGGCGAGATCCGCCGCTTTCCATGTGGCGTGCGACTGCAAAAGCAAAATCAATGAGAGTAAGCGCGTCGCGACGTTGCCCATAGGGCCTTTTCCCGTTCCTTTCAAAAACTGGCTGCGTCATCCTTGCAATACCATCATAGCGCAACAGAACTCAGCCGTCAAATCAGGGCTTAATCATTCTCGCGAGACAATGACTGCACCAAACACAGATTGTCAAATGAAAAAATCTTACACGGAGTGTAAAATAAATTAAAGTAACACATTGACAGTTCAATAAGTCGCATTAAAATACTGACGGTAAACCCAAAACCTTTTTCAAGGAACCTATTATGGAAACAGACTCCACACGACCTACCGGAATGACGGCCTTTATCATCATCTGGATTGGGCAGATTCTCTCCCTGCTGGGCACGGCCATAAGCAACTTCGGACTGACGCTGTGGGCATGGGAAGTCAGTGGCAAAGCCACATCGCTGACCCTGGTCGGCTTCTTCTTCACCTTGCCGATGGTTGTACTCAGTCCCATTGTCGGTGTGCTTGTGGATCGCGCCAATCGCAAGTTGATGATGATGCTCAGTGACCTTGCTGCAGCCGCGACAACGCTCTTTATCCTGATTCTTTACTTAAGTGGCAGCCTGGAAATCTGGCACCTGTACATCGCAGCCTTCATTAGCGGTACGTTCCAGGGGTTTCAATTCCCCGCCTACTCCGCCGCGATCACGACGATGCTCAATAAGAAACATTACGCACGCGCCAATTCGATGCTGGATATGGCCGGTACTGCCTCCGGCATCTTTGCGCCGATGCTGGCTGGTGCACTCATCGGGCCATTGGGTCTCAAGGGGCTACTCACCATCGATCTGGTCAGCGCAAGCTTTGCCATCGGCTCCCTCCTCTTCGTCAACATCCCGCAGCCTGTCATTTCGGAGACGGGGCGCCAAGCACAGGGAAATTTCTGGAAGCAAGCCATCTACGGTTTCGACTATATCTTCAAACGCCCCAGTCTGCTGGGATTACAGACCATTTTCCTTAGCGCCAACTTTTTCTTCTCCATCGCGTTTGCGGTTTTTGCACCGATGATTCTAGGGCGCACGAACAACAACCAAGTGATCTTTGGGAGTGTGCAATCTGCGTTCGCCGTTGGAGGACTTGCCGGGGGCCTTGTGATGAGCGTCTGGGGTGGCCCAAAACGCCGCATCCACGGCCTGCTCCTCGGACTTGCTGCCACCGGCATCCCATTGTGCTTTCTGGGCGTGGGTCAGACGCTGCCGGTTTGGTTAGCCGCGGCCCTTACGCTCACGGCCATCACCCCGATGCTCAACGGTTCCAGCCAGGCCATCTGGCAAGCGAAAGTTCCACCCGACGTCCAAGGACGTGTCTTCGCCACGCGCAGGCTCATCGCGATGCTCGTGTCACCTTTTGCACGCTTGATTTCTGGCCCATTGGCAGACAACGTCTTCGAACCAGCGATGCAGAGCGATGGCGCACTGACGTCTTTGTTTGGCGGTCTTGTTGGTACCGGCAATGGCGCTGGCATCGGGCTGATGTACGTCATCTGCGGCATCTTCGCCCTGGTAGTTCCGCTGGGGGGCTATATGATCCCCCTCATTCGCAACGTTGAAGATCTCCTGCCGGATCACGATGCCGCAGCCGCGGCAGCACCTGAATCGGCCCCCACCGATTGACGGCAGCGCCATCGCAGTTACAATACAGCTACGAAAAACCCTTCGAGGTTCACACTCGAAGGGTTTGCTTTTCGCAAGGAGGCCCAATGTACCAACCAGAGATCGGGGTTTCAACGGCGGCACTCTATCCCACCTATCTCACCGAAGATGCGCTAACCGCGGCTGGAGAACTCGGCTTCCCGGTCGCGGAAGTCTTTCTGCAGACACGGGAGGAATACACACCCGCCTTTGGCAAGACGCTCGATCAACGCCGGCGTGCCTTCGGGATACGCGTCCACTCGCTGCACCTACACAATGACTTCTTCGAACTGTGGTCACCCTATCCACGGATGTTGCACGAAGCCCGCGAGCGTTTCCAACACACATTGGACATCGCTGCCCGTCTAGAAGCGCGGGCGCTCACGTGGCATGGCATCCGCTTTGGGTTCAAAAACCCTGGTTTCGTCGCACGATTCCTGGAGAGCACGACCTGGGCCGCCGAACAGGCGCGCGCCGTGGGCGTGACATTGTGCCTCGAAAACGTGAGTTGGTGCTACTTACGCACGCCGGAGCAAATACGCACCATCGATGAGCATAGTGTTCCGGTAGGCTTTACCTTTGACAGCTTCCAGGCCGGCGAAACATCTACCGATCCCGCGGCCCTGATCCGTGCTATGAACAGTCGACTGACGACGGTGCATCTCGCCGATTACGATCCCGATGGGCCACGTCACCTGCCACTCGGCGAGGGCAAACTCAACTGGCAGACTCTTCTTCACACGCTGGATGCCGTCGGTTACAGTGGCCCGCTTATTATCGAGCTGGCTGGTGTCGAAAATCTGGACACGCTGCAGGCATCGCGAACCTTCATCGCACAGCAAATCGCCCGATACAATATGGCTTCTTAACGGTCGGCCTCGACCAGATAACCGGCTTGGCCCCATGCAATCATACCACCGGTCATGTTGTGGATGTTCGTGAAACCCGCTTTCTGCAAGATTTGCACAGCCTGACCGCTGCGATTTCCGCTACGGCAGACCATCACTACGGGCAAATCCGTGGGAACTTCATCCGTACGATTCGCCAGTTCACCTAATGGAATCAACGTCGCACCGGGAATGCGGCCTTCGGCGTACTCACTCGGTTCCCGCACGTCAATGATGGCGATCGCGCCGGTTTCACGCAATTCTTCCACCGTTTTAGGCGTCACATCTGCCGGCAGATCAACCATCGCCGCCGAAGACGCCGCCGCTGATGTAGGTTGCGCCACAATGTTCGGCGCTGTGGGCGTAGGTGTCGCACAACTCGCCAACAGTAGACTCGTCAAAGTCAGCAACAAAACTGCATAGTATTTAACACGCATCGTATCCTCCCCAAATAATCTGATAGTCTTCAGTCACATACTGATGCAGTCATATTTTGCTAAACACTTATACGCCCGTTAGATACCGGAATGGCTTTAGTTTTTTATGACCGGATCAGTCGTCGTCTTTGATTATCATTAAAATGATAAATTATACAATATTATAATTTATTACAGGAAATTCGCAATATTGTTCTTATCACCATACAGGATCGTATCATTCTGGGGAATCAAGAGACCTTTGCGCGTCATTTTGCCGCTAAAGCGGCTTTTTGAAGGGGTATTATTGTAGTGGGGCGGACCCCACCACAAAAATACCCATTTCACTCCCGGCCTTTAGGCCGCAGTTGTATCTGGCAAAGCCTTTAGGTCATTGTACCAAGAGAATAATAAGACCCTGTATCACGATAGCAAAACCGCCGGAGCTCATCGAACTCCGGCGGTTCATTATGATCGTGTGAGCTTTAACGCACTAACTCCCCATCAGCTTGGTCAAACCACGCACAACTGAACCCTCATCCGTTTGCTTCCCACCCATCTGTGGTGCAGACTTGATAATACGGTCGGCCAGACGCGAGAACGGCAATGACTGAATCCACACACGCCCCGTTCCCTGCAATGTCGCCAGGAAAAGTCCCTCGCCGCCAAAGATCATCGACTTGAGGTTGCCCGCACGCTCAATGTCGTAATCGATCTGGCTCTCGAAAGCGACGATACATCCGGTATCAACCATAATTTTGTCGTTCTCCAGGCGCTTCTCAACGATGGTGCCGCCCGCATGCACGAAAACCATCCCGTCGCCGCGCAACTTCTGCAGGATAAAGCCCTCGCCACCGAACAGTCCCGCGCCGATTTTCTTGTTGAAGGCGATGCTGATCTCGGTTCCCATCGCCGCACAGAGAAACGAATCTTTCTGGCAGATCAATTCACCGCCGACATCGTCGAGGTCAATCGGGATAATCCGGCCCGGATACGGTGCACCGAAAGCGATATGCCGCTTACCTTCGTAACCACTGGTGAAATGCGTCATAAAGAGCGATTCCCCCGTGATAACACGCTTACCAACATTCACCACCTTATCGAAGAAGCCCGCATTGGGGTTGGACCCATCCCCCATCTTTGACTCGAAGGCGATGCCATTTTCCATGTACACCATCGCGCCGGCTTCAGCGATCACGGTTTCGTCGCGATCTAGCTCAATCTCAACGAACTGCAGGTCGTCGCCAAAAATCTGATAATCAATCTCGTGACTCTTCATCGTATTTAGCCTCCCTTTTCAGAACTTGAACGGACTGATACTGTCATTATATACGAAATATCATCAATGGAGTAGCATTCCGCCCTTAATGAGTCGAGGATTTACCTTCAATTGTGCCCCATACCACTGTTTATTCTCGAACGCCATTGTAAAAATCCAGGAACAAGGATTTTCCGGCATAGGAGAGTGTAATAGTCTGCGGCTTCCGCTCAGTCTGCGAGTAAGGGGATTGAAATCGAGGGTATTCCGTTTCAACGGTAGTACCATCCACCTTTAAATGATGTTGATAATGCAGTTCCAATAATCTGCCATTGGACTGATAGCTGAGCAGTGTGCCATCATAGCCAACGGGGTTGCTCTTGATGCGCTGCATAAAATCATCAAAAGAACCTTCCCGGTCAGCGATGCTGGCTTCAAATATCCAGTAAGTCTGTTTGCCATGCTGGATCAGATCATAGTCCGAGTTAGCCTGATAGGCTAGTTCGGTGTGGGCGATAAAGGCGAAAAAGGTGTTTCCTTCACGACCAAAGGCATAACGACCATCGAGGACGGTTTCATCCATCGCCTGCCTCGGAAAGTGCGCGTGGGTATAGTCAACCAAAGCCGACTCCATAAAGCCTGGCCGGTCCGGGATTTGATAAATGACGAGTACAATGTTTTTGTCCTGGGCGGCGTGAGGCAGGCGACCACTACCGACCCAATAACCCGGCGAACCGCTCAAAGCGCCTTCATCAGCCAGAGACTTGGCCGGATGGGTGGTGAAAATGCTCAGCCGGTCGGAAATGGTGGCATTCCAGATATGCTGCTGGTCGCCAAACGTGCCCGGATGGTAGGACTGTGCTGTGGCCAGCATATAGTCCGCCGTTTTGTAGGTGTAGGTGTTGGCGCGCTGGATGGCGACCCCGTTGGTCACCGGGTTCAGTATCCGGCTGATTATGGGCAGCACGTGGAGCGATTTGGCGAGGCCGATGTTGAGCGATTTGAAATCGTGCAGGAATTCGTTGCCAAACATGTCGTGCCTGGCGATATAGTCCAGAGAATTCACGACAACTTCAGGATTGGTAAATGCTTCCATCGCCCACTGCATCATAATCTGCGGGTCTTCCATACCGTAGAGCCTCTCACCCCGGAGTTCTTGGACATTGAGGCCGTTGGAGGCCTTGATCACCACTTCAGACTCATCTTCACCGATAGCCTTGATGACGTCGGGCACTGTGTACCCGTCCAGAAAAACAAAATTCAGATCCATTCCTTTTCGAAACTCGTGCTGATAGCCCCACCGGCCCTTTCCCCAAATGTGTTCAATCACGGTTTTCATCGAATTGCCCGCGCCGCCGAATTTCTGGGATTGGTAAAGCCGCCCACTGGTGCTGATGAAGGTGCCACGGTAGGATTGCGTGGCGAGATCGTGCAGCAAAAGGTCCATAATGATCGTCGCTTTGGTAACAATCTCCTCGTCCTCGGCAAATTCGATCAAATTGGACAGCGGGGCGATATCCTCCACATAATAGACGGTGGAATACCACTCGGTAAAACCGTAAAGCCAGCGCTGCTCAAGCCAGGTCAAGATACGCGCTCGGGCCAGCGCCCGGTGCTCGGAGCCGGTTTTTCCGTCGTTGGCAAAGACGGCGTCGGGCCAGCGTTGGCCGGCCAAATACTCCGCTGAAGCAAACAAAATTTGATGGTTTTCGGACCAGAAACACATCCCATCCGCGCCGGGTTGGTCCATCCAATACTTGAAATCTAAATACGTATCGCGGATCAGATCCTGCGTGTGAGGATCGACCTTATCCCAGTGCTTGTAGACGATGCGGGTCAGAGATTGCAGGCGGAAATCCGCCGTATCGTACCGCCCATTGACAAAGGCAAGGGTAGATGCAAGATCATTCCAGTCAATCGGCTGTCCATGCTCCAAATCATAAAGGATGCGATCCACATGAAACGCTTCCTTGTGCTCCGGTCGCGATCTGATTTTCTCGATTTGGTTGTTTCGGTAGACATCCACAGCGACCCACATAGCCAAGCCACCGAACAGCGCTGCACCTGCCAGTAATCCTTTTTTGGACATCTTGATTTTCCTTTTGTCAAACAACCTTTTTTACCCGGACCGGTGTTTAGCCAACGTTTCAGCCTCTACTTGGTCTTCCGTTTTCTTGTCAAGAGGATATTTTGCCCAGAAGAACAGACCGACCAGGATCATAACAGCGGGCAACAAACCGGTTGCCAGCCGTATTCCCCATTGCGATGTCACATCCTGAACTTTGCTGGCCCCATCATAGCCAAACGCTGAAATGATCTGTGTATAGAGAAAAACAAAAATGGCTTTGCCAGGTGTCATCAAAACGCCCAGCACCCCCTTGATTGTTCCTGGCCGACGTCGGCCTGTTTTGATCTCCAGATAGTCAATCAAGCGTTTGCCAATTGGACCGTTGGCGGTATAGACAGCCGAAAGACCGACATAGACCACAAAGTACATTAACGTAGCGATCCAGTAACTTTTTTCGCCGGGAATTTCTACCCCAAAGACCTTGACCATATCCAACGTGTCGCCTTGCGTAGCAGGCACAAAGGTCAACAGCATATAGCCGACCATCGAAATAATGATCATCCGGGTCAGCACCATCTTCGTGCCGAATTTTCGGATCCATTTGGCAATAAACGGGAAAAGAATCAGTCCCATAATACCAATCAGAATATCAGGCAATCCCGTCCAAACGCCCTTGGAAAGCACCAGGTTGTCGTAAAGATAAGAAAGACCAACCAAGTAGTCTGATGCCACCCTCTGGAACAGCAAAAAAGTGAGGAAATAGTACAGGAAGGCGCGCTCTTTCAATAAATTTACCATTTCCATAAAGAATTCTTTTATGGAGAATGTTTCAACATTCTCATGTTGGTAGAATTCTTCACGTTCACGGACCACTGGAATGGATATAGCCATAATCAGGCCACTGGCAATCGTTACAATCCCGAAGAACAGCAGCATCGTTTGGTTGGTAACGTCCATGCTGAGGATCATGATTGGGATAGAACTGCCAAAGATTGTCAATGCGCCCACGTAATTGTCGATCACCTCGACCTGTGCCCGTTCCTTCGTGGTGAGAAAGAGATTGGTGGCAATCGCGCCGTAGGTAATGCCAAAAACGGTCCCTGCCGTTTCCCACAGGGTCAAGGCAAAAAACAGATAAATGGAAATCCCCAACTGCGACCAGCTTGGGCTTGCCCAGGGGAATGCCAGGGTGATTACGACCAAGAAAGGAATGGACCTGACAAAAGCGGGGCGGTACTTGCCGATCCCTTTTCGATAAGGGCGTTTATCTAACCACTGTCCAAAAATCGGATCGTTGATCGCGGCCCACACGGTAAAAAAGATATACACATATCCCATCCACTTAGGGTCCAGGCCGATATAATCAGTATAATATTTGATGAAGGCCGAGTTGACCAATCCGCTGATGATGCTCCGGCCCCCACTGCCGATGTAAAATTGGACCTTTTGCAGAAAAGACAAGCCACTCTC
>JBJYXQ010000190.1:4531-6711 GCA_046260035.1 Anaerolineae bacterium | reverse complement strand
CGATTGTCAAGGAGAGGTATAATTCGGCAGGAGATGGTGTAGTGACAAATCCCTTACAGCGCCAGGTGATGACGGCGCTTGCGGTGGGTGGCGTGTTGGCTGGCCTGCTCGTTGGACAGGTAGGGGCTTTTCATTTCCCAAAACTTGCAGCCCAGGAGCGTGCACCCCAAGAACTCGCGTCGCAGAAGCTAGCGTCTTATGCTGACTCGTCTTCTGAAACCCCCGTCTTATCCTCCTATTGGAGCGCGAAGATTCTGCGTTGGGAACCCCTGATCGTCCAGGAGGCCAACCGCCGCAGCCTGGACCCTGATTTCGTTGCTTCCCTCGTGTGGCGTGAGTCCCGTGGTGATCCCAACGCGATAGGGCCAGGTGGTTCCGTTGGACTGATGCAGATTATGCCTAAGGAGTCTGGATTCTCCTGGCGACCTTCCAAAGAAGTCCTCCTAGATCCTGGGATCAATCTCTTTTGGGGCACGCGCACCCTGTCGATCATCATCCAGCAGGGTGATGGCGATGTCTTTAGTGTTTTGGCGGCCTACAACGCCGGTTGGGAACAGATAGACTATAGAAGACCCCGTACCTTTGCTACGACCATCCTCCGCGATTACGCGCATGCGATTGCCTCTCGCTGTGGGGTGAGCGGGCGCTGGGTAGCCTTTTTTGCAGTGGAAAACAGCTACATTCATGGTCCTATTTGGGTGGCGGATTCTGCTCGTTCGGATGTCTATTACTATGGCCAAACGAACGCTCTTCCAGACGGATCGCCTCTTATCCCGAACGTGTCCCCAACTTCTGTGATCGCTAATTTTGCCTCTGAAGAAACCGGTGTACCCGGGAGTGTCGGCATTTGGCTGTACAATGTTGCTCAGGACACATGGGATGGATGTTCCTTGTCTCAGCAGGTTACGGCGGCGCTGCCGCCGACCCCGACGCCCATTGTGTGGCCGACGATGGTCCCCACGTCCAGACCTACAACAACGCCACTAGCGACAGCGACCGCTACTGCGCCCGCCACTGCGGCTGCTACCGCAACCGCGCCCACGGCGACGCCGATCGTGTCAACAGCTTTGCCGGATTCAACCGTGGTACCTTCGCCTACGCCGACGCCGGGTGGCGAACTTGTCGTCGCTCTCAATGCGGTGGTGCTCGATGAAGGTGCGGAATTGCGTCCAGGGGCCACGCTGTGGTGGAATCCCTCAACGACGTTGCCGGCGGGTACAACAGTGCAGGTGATAGGATACAATCCTGACACGCCGGACTGGTTGTACATTAGTTCGTCAGACGGTGAGATACTCGGGTGGACGCAGACCGCAAATCTGCGCCTTCCTGGTTTGCTGCAGAGAGTGTCGCTGATTACGCCGGTTCCGACCCTAACACCTTCGCCGACAGCGACATCGAGCCCAACGCCCACGCCCACCGTCGCGTGCAATGGTGGGCCGTTGCGGGCTGAGGCCTGGGCGTTGAAGGCCTATCGCAGCCCGTTGGGTGGCTGGATAGCCGTTATCTACGCAAAGGGCTATGGCGGGAACTGTGAGTATACCTATACGTGGAATGTGGATGAAGAGCAAGGCCCCATGTTTGGCTCGACGCTTTTTGAGCTCAAATTGGACCGTTATGAAGACCTCGTAGGTACGGTTACGGTACGTTCTGGAAACGAAGAAGTGACGGTAGGCGTCTACGTACCGTCGCCGTAAACGCGTTGCCCCTCTGCTAACAACAAGGCCAGGATGTCAATCTTGGCCTTTTCTGTGTATAATTGTGTGATGGTATACCGTCAAAAGCTCATCATCGTCCTTGGCATTGTCCTCTTGATTGGGGTCGCCTACGGATACGTTCTCAACTTGCTCCTTTTCTACGATGATCTGCCGGTTATGTCCTGGTTAGCGCAGCACACATGGTCGGATATCTGGCTTCAGCCGGAGGTCGGATATTATCGCCCGTTGACCTATATGATCTACAAGTTCGGGATGGCGTTGCCTGGAAAGAGCGGGAGCGTCTTTTTGCACGCGGCCAATCTGATGTGGCTGTTTTTAGGCGCCGTGCTGGTGTGCGAGGTGTGTTGGCTGTGCACAGAGGACGTACGTCAGGCCGGGATTGCAGCGGTGTTATACGCGGTGTTTCCCTTTATGAGCAAAGCCATCCCGTGGATTACGGCGATGGTGCATCCGTTTGTGACGGTG
>JBJYXQ010000190.1:0-4431 GCA_046260035.1 Anaerolineae bacterium | reverse complement strand
ATGCAGCCGCTGACGTTCGCAGAACTCTATTCGAAGGGGATGTTCTTTTTGCACGGGCTATTGTATCCCATTTCGCCACTGGTGGAATGGCTGGTGAGGACCGGGGAATGGCATGATTTTACTTTGTTGATCATTGCGGCCCTTCTTGTGGTCATTCTTATGGGGATGCTTGCTCGCAAAACTCGCCTTTGGGTGTGGTTTGCTCAACTGCTGTGGTGGTGGGCGTGCGCGGCGCTGCCGGCGGCGTTGTTCTTCGATTTTGCTGCCTTGTATGTCGCACCCAGGTTATACACGTATACTGCAGCGAGTGCCGTGATGCTGTGGGCCACGCTTATCGTCAAAATCGTCGATAGGTTGTCCTGGCGGCGTTTGCGTTGGTTGGCGCTGGGTCTTCTGACAGGGAGCCTTGTGTTTCAAAACATGGGTTATATTGCGAAGCAGCGCACGTTGTTTCGCATGTTAAATCCCTTGTACGAAAAGGTGCTCGACGTCGTCGCCGATGCCGATCATTATCCGCTGGCTTTCGCTAATTTGCCCTACCAACTGACCTGGCAAACGCAGACGTACCCGTTGGCGCAGGAGGGCGTGGTCTTTGTGCCGTGGTATGCGAATCTAACAGACTTTGTCGCTGTCAATGGGGGACAGGCTTTGGGTGATATTGACGTGGTGGTGTATGGCTCGATACTTAAGGAAACCGATCCGGCTCTGTTACCGGATGGCGACTGGTTGGACGTGATGGAGACCTATCCCTTCGCGCGCACGCAGCGGACTGTGTGGGTGACTTCTCTGGATGAGGCCACGATGACGCTGGACTTGCGTGAAGTCGGCACAGTGACAGCAGCGCGCACCGCGCCGGAGGGTGCTCCGCTGGTGCAGTATGAGGGCGGTACGGAGATTGTTACCGCGAATGCGGGATGGCTCGCGCCTGATCAGTGCGCGGTAACGCTGATATGGCGTTCCGTGGGGCCTGTGGCGGCCGAAATCTTCGTCCACGTTCGGGATGGCAGCGGCGCGCTGGTCGCGCAGGCCGATGGTCCGGCGTTAGGCGGTCTCGCGCCGATTTGGGCATGGCAAGCCGGAGACGAAATCCGCGATGTGCGCTATATTCAGCTTCCGGCCGGTTCTACACCTCCCTATACGGTGCAGGTGGGGATTTACACTGGCGAAGGCCGTTTCCCGGCGTTCGGTGAGGCGGGCCGTTTCCCGGACGACGCTGCAACAGTCCTTGTCATTCCTGCGTATGAGGAACTGGAGGCGCGATGAAAACCATAGACCTGCTTATTCATTCGGCGGCGCAACTGTGTGTGATCCCATCACAAGATGGCGGCCCGCAGCGTGGGCCACAGCGTGAGCCACAGTGTGGTGCACAATTGGGCGAATTGGGCCTCATTGAGGATGGCGCAGTCGCCATTGCTGAAGGCCGCGTGATCGCGGTGGGACTAACCCGTGAATTGGCGTCGAAGGTCCGCGCCTCCCATGAGATTGACGCGAGCGGTAAGGTTGTGTGTCCTGGTTTTGTCGATCCACACACGCACCTGGTGTGGATGGGCGACCGCGCGGCGGAGTTTGAGCAGCGCATCGCTGGTGCGACGTATATGGAGATCATGGCGGCGGGCGGCGGAATTATGTCGACCGTGCGCGCCACGCGGGATGCCTCGGTCGACGAATTGGTCGCGGCGATGCGGCCCCGTTTGGATCGGATGCTGGCCCACGGCGCGACGACCGTGGAGGTGAAGACGGGCTACGGCTTGGAGACCAGTGCGGAATTGCGGCAATTGGAGGCGCTTGTGGTGCTCGATCGCAGCCATCCGGTGACGTTGGTTCCGACGTTTTTGGGGGCACACGCCATCCCGGCCGAATATAAGGACCGCGCCGACGCCTACGTGGACGTGGTGATCCACGAGATGCTGCCCGCCGTCGCGGAGAAGTCGCGCGCGTTGGGATTGAGATATTTGCCTTTTTGTGATGTTTTCTGCGAAGACGGTGCCTTTAACCTGGCACAGAGCCGCCGTATCCTTGAGGCGGCGCAGCGGCTAGGCTTCCCGCTGAAAATTCACGTCGATGAGTTTGCCTCACTCGGCGGAACGAAGCTGGCGGTTGACCTGGGGGCGACGTCGGCGGATCACCTGGTCACGACGCCGCCGGAGGACATCGCGGCCCTCAGTGCGTCGGATACGGTGGCAGTGTCGTTGCCGTGTACGCCCTTTGGCCTGGGACATCACGACTACACGCCCGCTCGCGCGCTCCTGGAGGCCGGTGCGGCGCTGGCGCTGGCGAGTGACTGCAATCCGGGCACGGCCTGGAATGAATCAATACCGTTCGTGATCGCGTTGGCGTGCCGCTATCTACGACTCACGCCTGCGCAGGCTCTCGTTGCGGCGACGTTAAACGCAGCTTGTGCCCTCAACTTGGGTGACCAGGTGGGGAGCCTCGCGCCGGGCTACGCGGGCGATTTGTTGATCCTGGACGTTCCCGATTACCGGCATCTAGGCTATCGCTTCGGGACGAATCCTGTGGCGGTGGTCGTCAAAGGCGGTGAGATTGTGGCGACGAATGGGCAGGTGGCATACGTATGACTGTCAAAGCGGCGGAGGATCGCACCACAACGTATACGCTCCACGTCGAAGAAGACGGTGGGCGCATCGACACCTTCATCGCTGAGGTGTTGCCGGATCTGTCGCGCACGGCGGTGCAACGCCTGATCGACGCTGGAACCGTGACGGTGAATGGCGCGGCGCCCCGTTCATCGTACAAAGTGCGGCGTGGCGATACCGTCGTGGTGCACATCCCCCCAGCACAACCGGTGGCGCTGTCCCCAGAAGCGCTGCCGCTGGATATTCTGTACGAGGATGCGGACATCCTGGTCGTCAACAAGGCGGCGGGGATGGTTGTGCATCCGGGTGCAGGGAATTATTCCGGCACGTTGGTTAACGCACTGCTAGCGCACTGCGATGATCTGCATGGAATCGGCGGCGAACTGCGGCCCGGCATCGTGCATCGGCTGGATAAGGACACGTCCGGCGTGATGGTCGTTGCCAAGAACGATCACGCTATTCACGCGTTGCAGCGACAGTTCAAGCGGCGAGAGGTGCGCAAAATTTACATTGCCCTGGTGATCGGCAACATTGAACAGGCCGAAGGCGTCATCGAAGCGCCGATCGGGCGACATCGCGTTCACCGCAAACATATGGCCGTTGTCACCAATGGCAAACCTGCGCGCACGCGCTGGCGGGTCCGCGGTCGCTACCGCGATGCACACAATCGCATCTACACGTTGCTAGATGTGCGGTTGCTGACCGGGCGCACGCATCAGATTCGCGTTCATTTTGCCTGGCTCGGTTATCCGTTGGTGGGAGATGCTGTCTACGGTCCGGCACACAGCCCGCTGCCGGCGCCACGTCAATTCCTCCACGCGCGCACGTTGACGATCCAACATCCGAGGACGGAAGATAAGATGACCTTCTCGGCGCCTTTGCCGGACGATTTAGCGACCTTTCTTGCATCTTTGTCAGCAGATTGAGCAGATTTTTTTTGGTCTTCGTATGGAGAAAATCTGCTAAATTCGCTTAATCTGCTGATTGAAAAAGACATACGCATAGCTTGATTTCATTTGACGATTAAGGCAATTTCAGGTATCCTTCACACGTGAAAAAGCAGCGGTCCGAACGGAAAGTTCGCCTGGATCTTTTGTTGGTCGAGCGAGAATTGGTCGAGAGCCGCTCGCTGGCGCAGCGCCTTATCCGCGCGGGTGAGGTGCAGGTCGATGGCCAACTGGCCGATAAACCGGGTACCAGCGTGCCGGAAGGTGCTGACATCACCCTTAAGGCCAAGCCGCGTTTTGTGAGCCGGGGCGGGGAGAAGCTGGCGGCGGCGCTGGAGCGTTTTCCGGTGTCGGTGGCAGGGCACGTCGCAGCGGATATCGGCGCTTCGACGGGTGGGTTCACCGATTGTCTGTTGCAGAATGGCGCGGCAAAGGTCTACGCGATCGACGTGGGTTACGGGCAACTGGCGTGGAACCTGCGCCGGGATGCGCGTGTGGTGGTGATGGAGCGCGTGAACGCCCGTTATCTGGCAACTTTGCCGGAGCAGGTGGATGTGATCGTGTCGGACGTGTCGTTTATCTCACTGCGCATTATCTACGCAACGGCGGTGCATTGGCTCAAGCCCAAAGGCACGGTGATTTCGTTAATCAAACCGCAGTTTGAGGCCGGGCGTAGGCGCGTTGGCAAAGGTGGCGTGGTGCGCGATCCGGCCGTTCACCGGCAGGTCTTGGAGACGGTGACGACGAGTATGGCGGAGTTGGGCCTGGGGCTGCGCGGGCTGATGGTTTCCCCACTGCGTGGTCCGGCCGGCAACGTGGAATTCTTGGGTTGGTGGATATTGGATGCAGACTCCGTCGACATTCAATTATGGATTGACCAAGCTTTGGGG
>JBJYXQ010000189.1:0-3864 GCA_046260035.1 Anaerolineae bacterium | reverse complement strand
CCAGCCTGACGGGAAGTCGCCGACGCACTTGCCGCGTTCGTCACCCACTGGCGACGGTACAACCGCTGGTAGATCGGGTTGTTTTCAAGCAAGTCCTCGTGCGATCCCTGACCCACGATGCCCCCCGCGTCGAGCACCACGATCCGGTCGGCCTTGCGCAACGTCGAAAAACGGTGGGCGATGATGATCGTCGTACGGTCACGGCGGATTTCGTCCATCGCCTGTTGGATCAGCGCTTCAGTGTAGGCGTCCACGTTAGCCGTCGCCTCGTCGAGCACCAGAATGCGCGGATCGGCCAATAGCGCGCGGGCAAAGGCGATCAACTGCTTCTGTCCACCCGACAGCATTGCACCCAATTCACCTACCTGGCTGTCGTAGCCGTGGGGGAGCTTGGTGATAAAGGAATGCGCCTGGGCGCGGTTGGCGGCTTCCTCGATCTGCGCGTCAGTCGCTTCCGGGTTCCCGTAGCGGATGTTTTCGCGGATCGTATCGGCAAAGAGGAACATGTCCTGGGGCACAATCGTCGCCAGCCTGCGTAGGTCATACGCAGCGATGTGCCGTACATCCACGCCGTCGATGTGCACCGCGCCTGCATTCACGTCGTACAAGCGGGCCAGCAGCCGGGTGAGCGTGCTCTTACCTGCGCCGGTCGGTCCGACCAGGGCGATGGTCTTTCCAGCCTGCACCTCGAGGCTGACATCGCGCAGCACTGGCGTGTCGCTATAACCGAAGGTCACGCCTTCGAAGGTGATGCTGCCCCGGAATCCGCCTTCAGGCTGCCTGGGCTGCGCTGGTTCCGGCACCTGCGGTTCGCGCGCCAGGTAATCGGCGATGCGATCCAACGAGGCTGCGGCAGCCTGGAAGGTGTTGTAGACAAGGCTCAACTCGCGCAGTGGGCCAAAGAAGCGATAGACGTAGCCCAAAAAGGCCAGCAAAACGCCGACCGTGATTGTCCCTTGAGCTGCCAACGTGCCGCCGTAGCCCAAGACCAGGGCCACACCAAGCATGTTGGTGATGGTCATCGTAGGAAAGACGGCGGCAAAGAGCAGCCCGGCGCGCAGGTTGGCCTTCATATTGCGCAGACTCAGGCTCTCGAACTGCTCCACGGTAAACGACTCGCGGGAGAGGGATTGCACGACCCGCATCCCAGACACGCCCTGCTCAACGCCGGTGTTCACTGCGGCTATGGCCTGCTGGACTTCCCGGTAGGTACGCCGCATCTGTTTACCCAGGTAGCCCATGCTGACCAGCACCACCGGGATCGAGGCCAGCGTGACCAACGTCAAGCGCACATTGAGCAAAGCCATGATGACGACAATGCCAATCAGCGAGAGCAAATCGTTGAGCAAGCTCAATGCGCCACTGGAGATGGTCTCGGCAAGCGCGTTCACGTCGTTGGTCAAGCGTGACATGATCTGACCCACCCGCTCCTGCTCGTAAAAAGCCATCGACTGGCGCAAAACGTGCTCGAACAGGTCGCGCCGGATGGCATAGACAACACGCTGGCCTATCCAGGCCGACAAGTAGCCCTGCCAGTAAATCGCCAGCCAGTAGACGCCGTTCAACGCCAGATAGAGCAGCGCGATCAGCGTCAGGCCACGCAGATCGCCCTTAGAGATGTAGGTATCAACGGCAACTTTGGAGAGGTAGGGCAGACTCAACGTGGTCGCCGTCACCACTAGCATGGCCAGGAGGGCAAGTAGGAAGCGGCCTTTGTAGGCCCACACGTAGCCCCCCAGCATCTTGAGCGCCCGCCGGTCCAGATCGCTGAAAAGGAAAGCCGTTTCTTTGCCTTGCAGACGGGTCATAAAGCCACCGCGAATTGTCATCACGCACCTCCGAAAGACGGATCTTTATCAAGTGCCTCGCCACGGAGTTGAAGTTCAACCAATTCGCGATAGAAGCCGTCCGCTGCCAGCAGCGCCTCGTGGGCCGATCGTGCTTCATTGCTCCGCGCCCGTTCGACGATGCCCCCTTCCCGCAGCACCAGGATTTGGTCGGCGTGCTGCACCGTCCACAGGCGATGGGCGATAACAAAAGTCGTCCGCCCGGCGCGTACCTCCTGCAGCGCCTGTTGCATCCGCCGCTCGGTATCGGCGTCCACGCTCGACGTCGGCTCGTCCAGGATCAGGATGCGCGGATCGGTGAGCAGCACTCGCGCCAGGGCAATACGCTGCTTTTGCCCACCGGAGAGATGCACACCACGCTCGCCGACCGGCGTACCGTAACCGAGCGGGAGCGATCCGATAAAGTCATCCATCTGTACCACATGTGCTGCCCATTCGATCTGTTTCTGTGTGGCGTGAGGATTGCCGTAGGCGATGTTCTCCCCGATGGAGGCGTCGAAGAGGTGAACGGTTTGCAGGGCAATGCCGATAGCATCACGCAGGCTTTGCAATGTGACCCGGTGAATGTCGTGCCCGTCAATGGTGATCTGCCCCTGCTCCGGGTCGTAGAAGCGGGGCAGGAGATGCACCAGCGTCGTCTTTCCCGCTCCGGAAGAGCCAACCAGGGCGATCATCTCGCCGGACGTGGCTTCCAGGGTCACATCACGCAGAGCTGCATCGCCGTCGGAGCTGCCGTTATAGGCAAAGGTCACGCCGTCAAAGCGCACATCCCCATCGATGGGAGGCAAGGGATACGCATCCGGCGCGTCTCGCACCTCGGGTTGCGTATCGAGCACCTCGAAGATCCGCTCCGCGGCCGCCAATGCCTGCATCACCACATTGAGCATCATCCCGGTCTGGCGGATCGGGCGCAGCAGCATCTGGATGTAGCTGACAAAACCGATCAATGTGCCCAACGAGATGACCGATGCAATCACATTCTGCCCACCAATCCAGAGCACCAACCCCGTCGCCACGCCCATCACGACGTTGGCGTAAGGCATCCACAGTGCACTGACGCACGCGGTCTGGAGATGCGCCTGGAAGAGGCCTTCGCTCTGCCGATCCACCCGCTTCTGCTCGAAGCGCTCGCGGCCAAAGAGCTTGACCACCAAAATGCCGGCCAGGCTTTCCTGGAGCATCGCACTCAAGTCGGCCATCTTGCGCCGTACCCTGCCCATCGCCGGGCGCACACGGCGGGCATAGGCCCACATACCCAGACCGATCAGCGGCAGAATACACACGTACAGCAAACCCATCCGCCAATCCCACACAAGCAAGACAACGAAAATCCCGAGCAAGGTCAGCACGTTGGTCAACACGATGACTGCCGCTCGTCCGAAGAAATTGTTCAATACGTCCACGTCGGCGGTGACGCGCGACATCAAATCGCCGGTGCGCGCGCGGTCGTAGAACGAGAACGAGAGCTGGCTGAGGTGCTCAAAAATAGCGTTGCGGATTTCGAAGACGATGCGCTGGCCGGTGTACGCATTCAGGTACAGGCGCACGAAATCGACGCCGCCTTGGAACACTGAAAGCAGCAGCAGTCCACCGGCGGCCCACCAGATCGACTGCAACTGGCCTGGCACGATCAAATGATCCACGGTCCAACGGATGATCCACGGCGGGGCCAGTTCGACGACGGTGGTCGCCAACGCCGCGAGGCCCACACCGCCGAGGATGAGGGCATGCGGTCGCATGTAGTGCAGCAACCGGCGCAGAATGGGCCACACCGGGCCGCTAGGGCCGGATTTGCCTTTCTGTCCACGACCTGGACTAGAACCGCCGCTACCACCCTGGCCTTGGCCGGGTTTGGCTGCGCCAGCCCGTGCCTCACCTTGCTGCCGGGCGCCGGAACCCTGCCTGTTTGCGCGTTGATCCAGCGCAGATTGTGATTGGTTTGTTTTTGAGATCATAGAATCGATTGTCTCCATTTTACGCCACTATTAACAAATTGTCAATAGACGGAATGATAAAT
>JBJYXQ010000188.1:0-3826 GCA_046260035.1 Anaerolineae bacterium | reverse complement strand
TTCGAGGAGGTAAAAACGTGCTAGGTAAACAGAAGTTGAAGGCTATTGCTGATCGGGTGCTGGGATTTTCCAGCGCCGATCAAACCGAGGTGGTGATCATGGGCGTTGACGAACACCTGACCCGTTTCGCGACCAATCGGATTCACCAAAATGTCTCGGAAACGGACGTCACGGTGCGCGTGCGGGCGGTGTTCGGCAAAAAGATGGGCGTCGCCTCGGGTAACGACCTGAGCGACGAAGCGTTACGCCAGGTGGTGGACGCAGCGGAGACGGTGGCGCGTTTCCAGCAGGACAACCCCGATTTCCACTCGCTGCCGGAGGCGCAGCCCGTGCAGGAAATTGACGCCTACGTCGCGGCAACGGCGGAATGGTCACCGGAGCAGCGCGCGCAGGGTGTGGCGACCATCTGCACCTTGTCTCGGGAAAACGGTCTGCAGGCGGCGGGTGCTTTTTCCACCGAAGTCCAGGAACTGCTGGTGGCCAATTCGTTGGGTGTCGCCGCCTACCATTGCGGAACTGACGCCAGCCTGGTCACCGTCATTATGAGCGATGATAGCTCCGGGTACGGCGCGGCCACCGCCGCAGACGTTTCGACGTTGGATCCGGAGGCTGTCGGGAGGACGGCTGTGGACAAAGCGCTGCAGAGCCGCCATCCCACCGGCATTGAGCCGGGCGCCTACACCGTCATCCTTGAGGAAGCGGCTGTTGCCGATATGCTATCCTCGTTGGGATTTATGGGGTTTGGTGCTCTCGCTCTGCAGGAAGGGCGCAGCTTCATGAGTGGGCGGCTTGGACAGCAGGTGACCGGCGAGAACATCACGATTTGGGACGACGGTCTCGATCCACGCGGGTTGGTGCTGCCCTTCGATTTCGAGGGTGTGCCCAAGCAGCGCGTGACTTTGATCGAGAAGGGCATCGCCCAGAACGTCGTCTACGACTCGTTTACCGCCGGGCGAGAGGAAGGCAAAACCTCAACGGGGCACAGTTTGCCTGCGCCCAACACGTTTGGGCCGATCCCGCTCAACTTGTTCATGGCGCCCGGCACGGCGACAAAAGAGGAGATGTTGGCTTCCACGGAACGTGGCATCTGGGTGACGCGCTTTCACTACACCAATACTGTCCATCCGATCAAAACCGTGTTGACAGGGATGACGCGTGACGGCACATTCCTTATCGAAAACGGCGCGATCACCCGCCCGCTGAAGAATTTCCGTTTTACGCAGAGCATTTTGGAGGCCTTCAGCCGGGCAGAGATGTTGAGTGCTGAGTGCAAGCTGATCAGTGGACGCCGAGGCGGCATCTACGTTCCGGCGGCCAAGATTCACGAATTCCAGTTCACGGGAACGACGGAGTTTTAGGAGGAGATGACGATTATGCGAGATTTAACCGACCGCGCATTAGATTTGGCTAAAGTACAAGGGGCAACGTATGCAGACATCCGCATCGTGCGCCGTAAGAATCAGGCAATTACCGTGAAGAACGGAATCGTGCAGCGCTTGGCCCTGGACAGTTCACAGGGCTTTGGCGTCCGCGTTATCGCCGATGGCGCGTGGGGCTTCGCCAGCAGCCACCGGCTCGAACCGTCTGAGGTGGATCGCGTGACCGCCCTGGCCGTGCAGATTGCGAAAGCCAGCGCCCTGACTAAGATTGAGGATGTGGACCTGGGACCGCCCGAAGTCCACGAGGGTGTCTATCGCACACCGGTGGAGATCGATCCCTTTACCGTGCCGCTCAATGACAAAGTGTCGCTGCTCTTGGCTGCGGACAAAGAGGCCCGCGCTGTGAAGGGCGTCAAGGTGGCGACGTCCAGTCTGGTATTTATCCGCGAGAATAAGACCTTCGCCAGCACCGAGGGCAGCTTCATCGAGCAGGAGATCACCGAGAGTGGACTGGGCATCGTCGCCGTTGCCGTGGCGCAGGGTGAGATGCAGAAGCGCTCTTATCCAAACTCGTTCGGCAGACACCAGGGCACGGCGGGCTACGAGTTTGTGAAGCGCTGGGACCTCGTGGGCAACGCGCGTCGTATGGGCGAGGAAGCCGTTGCCCTGCTCAGCGCGCCACAGTGCCCCGCCGGCGTTACCACGATGATCCTCGATGGGCCGCAACTGGCGCTTCAGGTTCACGAGTCCTGCGGCCATCCTATCGAACTGGACCGCGTTTTTGGCACCGAGGCCGCGTATGCGGGCACGAGCTTTCTGACGCCGGAGAAGTACGGCGGTCATTTCCGCTACGGCTCTGATGTCGTCAACATCACCGCCGACGCGGTAACACCCACGGGCCTGGGCACGTTCGGCTACGATGACGAGGGCGTGCCCGCGCAAAAGACGGACATTGTCAAGAACGGCATGTTCGTGGGTTATCTCACTTCACGGGAGACGGCCCAGGAGTTGCGCCGTCTGCATCCTGACGCTCCAGCGCGCAGCAATGGCTCGATGCGGGCCGACGGTTGGGATCGCATTCCCATCATCCGCATGACCAACATCAGCCTGCAGCCGGGAACGTGGACGCTGGACGACCTCATCGCTGACACGGACGACGGCATCTATATGATCACCAACAAGAGCTGGAGCATCGACGACAAGCGCCTCAATTTCCAGTTCGGGACCGAGTTGGCTTACCAGATCAAGAACGGCAAGTTGGGCCAGATGTACAAGAATGCGACGTACACCGGCATCACGCCGCAATTTTGGGGCAACTGCGATGCCATCTGCAACCCGGATCATTGGGTGGTGTGGGGGACGCCCAACTGCGGCAAGGGCCAGCCTGGCCAGGTCGCGCATACCGGGCACGGTGCGGCTCCGGCGCGCTTCCGCAATGTGCAGGTTGGGGTGATGAAATAGAAAGGCTGTGATCGGCTACAACCGGGAAACACAAAGTTTCCCGGTTTTTTGTATATTTAATGGATTCAATATCTTGACAAAATATATACAAAATGGTATACTATGAGTAATTCAATTGTAAAGTACCGTAATGATCAGATATTGAGGAGGAAACAATGAATCAACCATTACAGATTAAGCCGAGTGATTACGATGTCTTTCGCAACGATCTTCTGGATGTCCATGAACAAGAATGTACTGGGGAGATCGAATGTGCCGTGGGCATGATTCTCGAAGCGATCGGCGAGGATCCGGGACGCGAGGGGCTGCTACGCACGCCAGGCCGGGTTGCGCGTATGTACGAAGAGCTAACTGCTGGTTATCACGTCGATCCGGAGCGCTTGATCAACGACGCCATTTTCAACGTCGACTACGACGAGATGGTGTTGGTCAAGGACATCGACTACTACAGTTTGTGCGAACACCACATGCTACCTTTCCTGGGCAAAGTGCACGTGGCTTACATTCCCAGCGGGAAAGTCATTGGCCTGAGCAAGATTCCGCGCATTGTGGAGATGTTCGCCCGGCGGCTGCAGGTGCAGGAACGCATGACGCAGCAAATCGCCGAGTTCCTGGATGAGACGCTCCATCCACAGGGGGTGGCGGTTGTGGCCGAGGGCCTGCACATGTGTGCGGCGATGCGCGGCGTGAAGAAGGCCAATGCCCGTATGAGCACCAGCGCGATGCTGGGTAACTTCAAAACATCGCGGGCGACGCGCGATGAGTTCCTCGCACACCTCGGGCGGCGAGCTGTCAATTTGTAGGGCAAAAGGGCAGGGATACGAGATACTCCGGAAACCGCCCGGTGTTGCTGATCAGCAACGCCGGGCGGTCTATTTTAGCGCACTTACGCCTATGGATTACGCAAGGTGAGGGGGAGGAAAAGCTGGTGCGGTGCCACCCGGATGGTCTGTTCGACGTCCACCGGCCCGGAACAACTATTGCTG
>JBJYXQ010000187.1:0-5156 GCA_046260035.1 Anaerolineae bacterium | reverse complement strand
AGAAAGTGGTTGAGACCGGCAGTGTGTCTGTGATGCGGAAAGCGCCTACGGGGATATTGCCATTGTTGTTGATGTTGATCCAGTAGTGCAGTTCGCCGCCGGGCACGAGTTGTCCGTTGCCCCAGTTCTTGTCGATGCTCAAGTTGGTATGCGGATCGTTGACGTTGCCCCACCAGGTGGTTTCATTGTCATCGTTGCTCAAGTCGTTAGCTGCGTAGACCATGGCTGTGTTGGAGATAGGCATTCCGGACCAGGCACCTGCGTCCACCTTAGCGCGGACATTGACATTGTCGCAGCGCCACCCCATGAGGGCGGGTTTCGTGAGGACCAGTTCCTGCGCATTGCTACTGACTTCGTACCAGCCAGGATCATCGGCCCACCAGGTCTGTAGTGTCATAGAAGGATGGAGTGTATCGGTGATCGTCACTTCGCTGCTGGCCGTGCCACCGTTGTTGCAGGGATTAACCTGGAAGATGACATCGTAGCCTGCAGCGGGATCGCCGGTCCATGCCCATTTACCGATGTTGAGGTACGTATCGTTGGGCTGTACGTCGCCGCTCCACTCGGAACGCTTCTCCGAAGGATCACCCTGGTCGAAGGGACTGCTCGTGGCGATTTCGACCGTGTTGGTGACACGCTCTCCCGCGGCTGCAGTGACTTCCGCAAAGACATGGAAGTGAATCCAGTCGCCCGGATCGACTGTCCCTAGGTTCAGGACAATTTGATTGCCGCTGCCACTGTGTGCGAAACCGGAGGTGTCGGTGATGTAGGTCATCCCTTGCAGTGTATCGGTGATGACAACATCCGCTGCGGCCTCGTCTCCCTCGTTGCGATATTGCACGTAGAAAGCGGCATTTGCACCTTCGCCAAGATCACCGCTCTCTATCCATTTCTCCACACGTAGATGGGGTACAGGCTCGTGAACCACATTGGCGATCTGGTCGTTGTCTGGCTCAGAGTACCACAGCCAGACATCCTCTCCGGGTTGTAAATCCCAACCCATTGTGCCAAAATCACAGACGGCGCTGCCGCCGTCGGGGTCGAGCATAAAGTTTATTCCCGGCCCGTTTTCAACGCCACAGTCAACGTTGAGCATTTCGGAGAATCCATCGACGTTCAGCGTGACGGTGACGAGATCATTGGTGGCATCCACCTGCCCATCGATCTCGCCGATATGCACATCGCTGCCGTACATGCCGTCGAGGAGGCCGTATACCCAATCTCCTGGCATAATATCCGGCTGCTCCGGCGACCAGGGAGTATCGAGATTGGTGGAGAAACCGGTCTGATCATTCCACCATGGGATCACGCCGGTTGTCAGTTCCGCGGTGGCCTTGATTGCCCCGCCACTATCGGTGACGGTAAGCGTGAGTGTGTGACCGGGCTCGTAGTTACCCTCAATCCAGTCGTGTGCGTAGTTGATTTGCATCGCTAGATCCGGGTTGTCCAGCCGATGAAGGAAACCGACCTGGGCGTAGTCGATCTCGGTCCAATAACCCACGTCGCCCTGTGTGCCCTGCGGGATGTCGGGGTAATTTGCGCTATAGTGACCTTGATCATCCGTTTCTACCCATTGTTCGGGGAGGTTCCACGGCATCACCTGAACCATTTCGTGATCCAGCGAGTCGATTTGTCCCCAAATCGTATCGGTGACCGAAGATGTATGTCCGGTGAAGGGATCCGGTACGGTGATGACCACGGGAAGCAGCCCTGCGCCTGCTGTTACGGTGACCACATCGCCGGGATCGAAGGTGTCGCTGAACTCCTCGTCCCAACAAGTGTCCCAATCGATAATCATATACGCCGCAGCACTCGTGATGGTAATGGGCGTGTTGTTGGCGCAGCCCCAGATACGGGTGCGGTACACATCCAGGTTTACCCATTGTACCTCGCCCCCGCTGAAAGCGACGTCGGTGTAACTGTTGTCGCTGGGATCGGCATCGTCCACAGGCTGCGTGATTTCCACCGTATTGGTGAACCAGCGCCCTGGCACGCCGGGTTCGTCCAGGTTCGCGTTGAATTCGATGTTACCGGCATCCCCTGGACTCAGTGCCGAGAATTGCCAGGCCAGCATGTCGCTATCAAGCGATTCTGAAACCAGGAGGCTCTGGTCGAAGTTCAGGTTCCACCCACCGTCCCATGTTGTGCCGGTGGGCAGCGTATCGGTGATCCAGACATCGGATACGCTTTCGTCGCCCAGGTTGTAGAAGCTGATGCGATAGCCCAATTGCCCATCGCCGTTCCACCAACTGTCTTTGGTCACGCGGAGGTTCGGGCCGGAAGGGTTGAGCATCACGGTCAAACAATCGCTGTTGTCCTGTGGGGTGCGTTCCCCTTCATTTATGCTGACCATAGCGCAATTGGTAATAAGGTCACCAGCCTGGAGCGTGTCCGTGATGTTCATCTGGACATGGAACCAGCGATTGCCGTTTACCGGAAGGTCACCTAAATCCCATACAAGTTGATCGCCGATGACGGTAGGGGCTGGCAACGGCTGGTTCTCGTCCGGCTGACCACCGCCCCAGAAAGCGTAGTCGAAGCTAAGACCGTCAGGGACAGTTTCAGTGATTAAGACAGGCGCTTCCATATTGCCCTGGTTATTATACTGGATGAAGTAGTTGACCCACCCACCTGGAGTAAGGAGGCCGGTGTGTAGGCTCTTGTCAAGGTGTAGATCAAGGCGTGGATTGCTTGTGCGTCCATCCTCGTTAAGACGTTCGTTGTTGTCGAGCTGTACGTCACCGGGCGTTGTCACCATGACGTGGTTACTCAGCAACATCTCTTCTGGCGCGTTGGGGTCAACGAGCAAGCGCAGGTAGATGTTCTGGCAGTAATTGCCCGGCAAACCCGGCGCGTAAAGGACAAATTGCCCACCGGTGGTGATGACTTCGGTCCAGAGTGCCCACGGCCAGTCAGCACTCCAGCCCACTACCGACGTTGAGACAGGTAGTGTGTCGGTCAGCCAGACCGGGCCGAAATTTGCCCCGTAATCGCTGCACCAATTGATGGTGTAATCAAACTCCTGGCCCGGCGTAGGATCGCCCGGGCTGGGCCACTTGTCAATACCGATGTCCACATCGCCACTCCCGACGTCCACCGGACCGCTGCACGCCATGTTGTCATCGGGATTGGTATCGCCGGGCGTACTCGTTGAGACCGTGGCGCAGTTTTCGCCGAGAGCACCTGCGCCGGTGGGCATAGCGGCGTCAACATCCAGCGTGACGGCAAAGACGCCCCAGTTGTCACCGTTGCCGGGAAAGGGGAGATCGCCCAGATTCCAGGTGATGACGCCGTTCGCGCCGATGTCGGGTGTCAGGCCGCTTGTGTCGCCGGCCCAGGTGGTGGAGACGGGCAGTGTGTCCGTGATGATGACGTCTTCTGCAATTGCGTCGCCATCATTGGCATAGAAGATGCCATACACGATTTTGCCACCTGGTCGGGCAAAGCCACCGGGTTGCCACTTGTTCAGGCTCAGTTCCGGTGCGGCAGCCACGGCAGCAGGCCAATCCGCACGCGATGGTGATGCTGCGCCTAGCGCTTCGCCGGAAGCTGCCATAAGTGAGAAGACGATCAATAAGACGCTGCTTAATCCAAGAATGAGCGAAAAAGGTAAATATTTCCGTTTCATATCGATTCTCCTTGTTGGGTATGTTTATGAAATAAAGAATGGAAGGGTTGTCAAAGCTTGCTCGCTTTGACAGACAAACGGGATGGCTGCCCATTGTGCTGTGCACAGCCGACGGTGGAATGAGCGGAGTATTTTCGTTAGCTGGAGTCTAGGGATATGAAGTCGCAGAATTGGTGTGATGTGTGACAATGTCGTAGTGAAAGATGAACCAGTTTAACCATTACTGCTCTATCCGTTCTCCTACCTGGAGGAGATAGTTCTATTGTAGCCCAAATTTGGCCAGAAGGCAATATTCGATTCGGGAAGCGTGATATATAATACGGATTGGAGAGTCCCTTAATTCTGAATTCTAACTCACGATTTACCATATTTGTAGGAGGCGCGATGAACATCACTGTTTTAGGGGCGGGATTGGTCGGGAGTGCGATTATCAAAGACCTGGCACAGGAAGCCGATTTTCGTGTGCGTGTCGTGGATGTCAATTCCACGGCGTTGGACGCGCTGCTGGGGAAGCTCCCCGTGCGGGGTGTATGCGCCGATGTGCGCGAATCTGGCTGTGTCGCCGAGGTGACGGCGGATGCTGACCTCGTCGTCTGTGCAGTGCCCGGCTTTATGGGCTTCGAGACGCTGCGGCGGATCATAGATGCGGGAAAAAATGTAGTCGATATTTCCTTCTTCCCTGAGGATGCTTTTCTGCTGGATGATCTGGCGAAGGCGCAAGGCGTCACGGCGGTGGTGGATTGTGGTGTAGCGCCCGGTTTATCCAACATCATCGCCGGTTACGTGAGTAGCCAGTTGGAGCGCGTTGAGCGTTTTGTCTGCTATGTCGGCGGGTTGCCGGTGATCCGCCACTGGCCCTACGAATACAAGGCCGTCTTCTCGCCGATCGACGTGCTCGAAGAATACACGCGCCCTGCACGCTTCGTTGAATACGGGCAGGAAGTGATCCGCCCGGCACTCTCCGACGCTGAACTGCTGGACTTCCCTGGGGTGGGGACACTGGAAGCCTTCAACACCGACGGCCTGCGCACGTTGCGGCGCACCCTGGATGCCCCGTTTATGAAGGAGAAGACACTGCGCTACCCCGGTCACATTAACCTGATGCGCGTCTTCAGAGAAAGCGGTTTCTTCGGCACCGAGCCGCTGGATGTTGATGGCGTTGCTGTGCGCCCCATCGATCTTACGTCGAAGCTGCTCTTCGATCACTGGAAGTTGCGTCCAGGGGAAGAGGACTTCACCGTGATGCAGATAATCGTGGAGGGCGAACGGGCCGGGCGGCGTGTCCGCTACACCTACGACCTGCTGGATCGCTACGACCGCGAGACACAGACAACGTCGATGGCGCGAACGACCGGCTATACCGCCACACTCGTCGCTCGCCAGGTCTTGCGCGGGCAGTTTGCGCAGAAGGGCATCTGTCCGCCGGAATTCATCGGTCGCACACCAGGCTGCTATGCCGATCTGCTGGCCGGATATGCTAAACGCAATATCCGATTGGTGGAAACTGTCGTTGACCTGTGAACCAAAA
>JBJYXQ010000186.1:1572-6930 GCA_046260035.1 Anaerolineae bacterium | reverse complement strand
ACCTCGGTTTCCTGGCCCTGGAGGTTATCCCCAAGCTCAAGCTGACCGATCAAGGATTAGTCGATGTGGAGAAGTTTGACTTTGTCGATCTCTGGGTCTAGACTATAAGCATCTTTTCATACCCGGAATAATTATCTCCCCTAACATCCATCCCAAAACACCAGGAGGACAATAAACATATCTGTATCCTAAGTTAAGGAGGGAACAGCAATGGCAAAGCGAAACGGAACCCTTTTCTTTCTGGCATTGGTTTCGATCATATCCTTGGTAAGTGTTTATACTGTTGGCGCCTGGACCCCTCAACCCGTAGACGAAGACTCCCTGGTTAGAATGCCCGGAACGCAGCCGGGCCAAGCTGATCTCAGCGGTTCGGACCAATGTTTCAACTGCCACGCCGACTATGATGCTCCCGAAGTCGAACCATGGTTTAACTGGCAAGGTTCAATGATGGCCCAAGCCTCACGCGATTTTCTGATGTGGGCCTGTCTGACCGTCGCGGCTCAAGATTCCATTTGGGCCATTGGCACCCCCAACGCAGTCGACATTTGTGAACGCTGCCACTTTCCAGAAGGCTGGCTTGAGGGGCGCTCCGACCCACCCAACGCTTCCGCAATGACTGGCCCAGATTATGACGGCGTGCAGTGCGAGTTTTGCCATCGTATGTACGACCCATTTTTCGAAACGACCTACAACGGCACGCGTGAAGGCGATGATTGGACCACCTACTGGGACGAAACCAATCTAAGCAAAACCCAATCCGATGAAGCTGCAGCAGCAACCTATGCCACTGACGGTGCATTAACATCGACCCTCACCTTGTTCAACGGAAATCCCTTCTACCAGGGCAACATCCCCTTCAGCACCGACTACACTGAGAACGGCGGAGGACAGTACTTCGTCACTCCAAACGATCAAAGACGGGCCAGTTTTGCAGATGCCAACGCAAGTCATCAGATTGACTACAGCCGTTATCACAAAAGTAAATACTTCTGTTCCACCTGTCATGATGTATCAAACCCGGTATTGGCTAATTTGACGGCGGATCCGACACAACCTCTCACAACCGAACTGGCCTCTGCCTATGCCTACTACCACGTAGAGCGCACCTTCTCCGAGTTTATGCTGTCGGATTATGGACAGCAGGGCGGGAGTGCCGGTCTCGGTCCCTTCGCCCCCGGAGTCTTCAACACCTCTCACGCGGGCGAGTATATTGCCTCTTGCCAGGATTGTCACATGCGAGATGTAGCCGGTAGAGCATGTGACAAAAGCCAGGGCATCGTACGTCCCACAGAAAGCACCGAGCATCCGAACAGCGGCGTACCCTTACACGATATGACCGGAGGCAACCTGTGGGTCTCCTATGTCCTTGCCAGTGCTGTCGCCGGCGCTCCCAACTACGATGCCACCAATGACGCCCTGCTCAACCAAGGTTCACCAATCTTGACATTGGACCTCAGCCAAGGTATCGGAATCAATCCCAATGCTCTGCTCTCTGCGATCACCCGCACAGAGCAGAATCTACAAGATGCCGCCGCGATCCAGAATCTCACTTACGACGCCCAGAGCAAAGTGCTGTCGTTCCGCATCCAAAATCAAACAGGTCACAAACTCATCTCCGGCTTTCCGGAAGGACGCCGCATGTTTGTCAATATCCAAGCCTATGACGGCACAGCCCTGCTCTACGAAATCAACCCTTACGATACCGTCGCAGGCACACTGAAAGGATTGAGCTACCCTTACACCACCACCCTTCCGGCCCCTGGACCTTTAGGAACAAATGAAACTTATATGGATACCCTGGTCTACGAAATGCACCCCTCCAGTTCGCTCACAGGCGAAGACCACAGCTTCCATTTTGCCCTGGCCGATGGACGATCCAAAGATAATCGCATCCCGCCCAAAGGTTTCCGTATTGCAGAAGCCTCGGACAGACTTTCAGAACCCGTATGGGATGGTGTCGCATCCCCAGACTATTTCACGACCGCTGAATATGCCGGCGGGTATGACGCCGTGACGGTGACCCTCCCGGTCACGCAACCCAATTACATCGTCGTCAGCCTCTATTACCAGACCACCAGCCGAGAATACATCGAGTTTTTACGCGATGAGATCAACGGGACGGGCGGGACGCTGACAGGCAACGGAGTTGGCGGCGACCCGCCCTATATCGTCCAGACTGATCCGTTTTTCTCCCAACTCAGAGCCTGGGGCGACACCATCTGGCAACTCTGGACCCACAATATGAATGTCCCCGGTTCCGCACCCTACCTTATGACGCAGGCCACTCTGGGAGAACCTACGAACGTCACACTTGTGTCGTTCGAGGCCGCGCGAGAAATCCAAATTTCTATCTGGGCATTGGTACTTGCCGGTAGCCTTCTCATCGCTGGTATCGCGGCATACGTGAAACGGATTTTCTGACAGCACCGGCCTATCCTTCCAATCCCAAGTCCCGGTGCAAGAAACGTACCGTGTCTACCATCTGATCCTCCGGGATGCAGAAGGAGACGTTGTACTCCGTCGCGGCCTGCGCCACGGCGATGACGCGCGTGCCATGCTCGCCTAGCGCGGCGAAGGCATGCGAGACAATGCCCTTGGTGTTCCACCCCGGCACGCCGACGACGGAAATCGTCGCTACCTTCTCCTTCACGCCAAGCGCAAAGTTGCCGGCGTGAAGTTTGTCGAATT
This sequence comes from Anaerolineae bacterium, assembly GCA_046260035.1. Lineage (GTDB taxonomy): Bacteria > Chloroflexota > Anaerolineae > B4-G1 > SLSP01 > DSWT01. Next base: position 4,242 of record JBJYXQ010000186.1, on the reverse strand, counting down.
CGTCGCGCAGCACCTTGAGCGCGTGGACTTGATCCTGCTCGCGCAGCACGAGATTGAGCGTGTGCTCGGAAAACGACTGCGAAAACATCGGCACATCCACACCGGCAGCGCTAAGGCACTGCAATGCGCGTGATGTCAATGCTAGGTCCCACGCGTCGTCACGGCTACCCAAAGCGACCATCGTCAGGCCGGTCGTAGAGATAATCGCGGGAAGCCGCTCCCGGTCGGCGTGCGGTGATTGGAGGACCAGTGTACCGGGATGCTGCGGATTGAAGCTGTTGCGCAGCCGCAGTGGGATGTTGGCATCAACCACCGGCCCAACCGTCTTGGGATGCAGCACATCCGCGCCATAATACGCCAGATCCGCCGCCTCGCTATACGACAGCTCAGGCAGCGTGCGCGCGCCGGGCACAAAGTTCGGGTCGGCGGTGAGGATACCATCCACATCACTCCAGATCCACACCTCATCCGCATCCAATCCCGCACCGACAATCGCCGCCGTATAATCGCTGCCGCCGCGCCCGAGCGTCGTCGTCACCCCAGTCTCCGTCGCCGCGATGTAACCGGTGATGACGGGAATCACGCCCCGCTCCACCAACGGCTTGACGCGTGTCTGTAAACGCGCTCGCGTCGGCGTCATCAGTGGTTTGGCTGCGCCGAAGGCGTCATCGGTAACGATCGTTTCGGTCGCACTCACGGCCTCAGCGCGCACGTCGCGCTCACGCAGTGCCGACGCGAGGATATGCGATGACAGTTGTTCGCCAAACGAAGCCACTGCATCCAACCCACGCACGGTCACCTCGCCCAGCACAGCGATGCTGCGATAGAGCCGTTCCAACTCGTGCAAGCGATCCTCGACGAAGCCGCCCACTTCCAGTCGCTCACGGCTTCGCGTGAGCAGCGCCTCCACCACGGCCAAATGGCGCGTCAGTAGCCCAGCCTTGATCTCGCGGTAGACCGTGTCACGTCCCTCCGCCGCCGCCCGTGCCCCAGCAGTCAACTGGGCTGTCACGCCGCTCATCGCCGAAACCACGACGACAGGCTGATGTTCCATCTGCGACACAATTTCCGCTACCGCCGCGAACCGCTCTGCGCTGCCTACTGATGTGCCGCCGAATTTGTGGACGATTAACACACTTCCCCTCACGCACCCAACGCTTGATCGAGATCCGCGATGATGTCGTCCGCATCTTCAATACCAAGGGCATAACGCACCAGTGTGTCTTTCACGCCGGAAGCCGCGCGCTCCACTGGATCGAGTGACACAAAGAGCGCTTGTTGTTGAACGATGCCCTCCACCCCACCCAACGTCGGTCCGATGTAGGGTAACCGCAGCCGGTCGATGAAGCGGCTCGTGGCTTCCTTGCCTCCGGCCACTTCGAAGCTGACCACGCCGCCGAAACCCGTCATCTGCCGCTGCGCCGTCGCATAATCAGGATGACTCGGCAGACCGGGATAGTAAACGCGCTCGATGGCCGGGTGCCCTTCGAGGAACTGCGCCACACGCGTGCCATTCTCGTTCTGGCGATGGACTCGCAGTGTCAACGTCTTTAAACCGCGCAATAACAGGTAAGCATCGTGCGGGCTGCCGACGCCACCGAGCAATCCACGCGTCTCCTCGATCTTCGACAACAGCCGGTGCGCGCCAATGACGGCGCCCGCAAGCACATCATTGTGCCCGCCCAGGTACTTCGTAGCGCTGTGGATAACCAGATCAATCCCGAGCGCCAATGGCTGGATGTTGACCGGCGTAGCGAACGTGCTATCGACGGCGGTGAGGATTCCCTGTGCCTGGGCGATTTCAGCGATACGCGCCAGGTCAGCGATGCGCAAGTAGGGATTCGTCGGCGTTTCGGTGAAAATCAGGCGTGTGTTGGGCCGCACCGCAGCAGCCAGGGCCTCGAGGTCGTCGATCGGCACCAGCGTCGTCTCAACGCCCCAACGCGGCAAGAATTTCTCGGCGAACTCCCGCGTGCGGCGATAGCAATCGGCAACCACGATGGCATGATCCCCGCTGGAAAGCAGCGTCAACAGCGTGGTCGTGATGGCGTTCATTCCACTGGCGAAGAGCACCGCGCGTTCACCACCTTCGAGAACTGCCAGCTTGCCCTCGACAGCTGCGACTGTCGGATTGCTGTAGCGTCCGTACTCGTCGCGCAGCGCGAGATCACCGCCAGCCTCGCGTACCGCTTTGCGCTCCGTCTTACGCTCCATAAAGGCCAGCACGTCCGCCGTATCCTCAAACGTATACGTCGAAGTCTGATAAATCGGGGTCGTCAGCGCGCCAAATGGCTTGCGCTTTTCCTCCCCAGCGTGCACAGCTTGCGTAGAAAGATGGGATGACATTCAAATCTCCTTTTACTGGGCGACTAGGGATTAGACGATTAGGGAATGGGGTTCATTCTCCCCAATCCCTAATTCCCAATCCCTGATTCCAGACAACAAAAAAGCCTCCTCAGCAGGCATCCTGGCTGAAGAGGCTTTAAGCAGCATCGTTACACTGTTCTCATCTTCCAGAACCCCCTGGGGGTCTGCCGGAATTGGCACCATAGTGCGCATAATGCGCAGGACTTGGTTGCCGAGGCTTCACAGGGCCGGTCCCTCCGCCTCTCTGGATAAGATTTTACTCTTTAACTTAACGTGCAATTAGGGGCGATTGTAACACAAGCG
>JBJYXQ010000186.1:0-1472 GCA_046260035.1 Anaerolineae bacterium | reverse complement strand
CGAGGCTGCTCTACGATTGAGAACGTCGCCGTCAGCACTGTATCTCCTTCTATCACAACGCGCGTGGGATCCAGGAGCAGCGTCGCACCGCTCCAGCCATCGAACTGCCAACCAGAAGCAGGCGTCGCCACGAGCTCGACCACGTCGCCTTCGTAATAAGCGTCCAGGTCGGGGATGCGCGTCACGGTGCCTTCGCCCACGACGTTGATCGTCAGCGTGTAGGTCGGCGGAGGGCTCGCGAGTGGGTCGCCGTAGATGATGCCGCGCCCGTTGGTGCTGACGTAGACGCGACCATAGATGCGTGAGTCGCCGGTAATAGCTGCGCCCGTCCAGGCGTATTGATGCTCGTCGTCGTTGATGCGCACCCAGCTTACGCCCATATCGGTGGAGCGATAGATACCGCGCACACCGTCGACCTGCCCGCTGATGTAAATCGCCTTATAGGTTCCACCCGGCGCGGGAGCGCCAAAACCGACCACATCCGCTTTCTCCACATTCGCCAGCTTCGTAAAGCTGTCGCCGCCGTCGGTGGAGTGCCACAGGCCATAAACGGTGTCGTCATTGCCGCCTGCCAGCCAGATATCGCCCTCGATGCCGGGAACGGCCTTGAACTTCACCGAGATGGTGGTCGGCCAGCCAGCACTGATCGTCGTGGTGAAGGTCGCGCCGCCGTCCTCACTCCGGTAGAAGCTACCGCCAGCATAGGCGTAGAAGGTCGCCGGGTTGACGCGGTCGGCTTCGACCGTCGCGCCGGCCGGTACACCATCGCTAGGCGTCCAGCTATCGCCATTGTTAGCCGAGTAAACGACTGTCCCCTCAGGCGACCAAACGATAGCGCTGCCATCCGCCGCCACGGCAACAGTGCCGCCTTGATTTACATCCGCCGGTTCGGAGGCCGCAGACGTCCAGGTAGCGCCGCCATCCTGCGAGTAGCTGAGGTTGATGATATCGTCGCCATCGCCCACGCGCACAATGAACTCAGGATCAAGCTCCGCGTAGTCCAGGCCGGTGCCAGAGCTAAAGATGGGGTTATTGGTCATAGCAGGCGGAACTACGTTCAGATCCTCATGGCGGAAGCCGTTGATGTCGCCTAAGGCGCTGAGCAAGCGTGTGGCTCCGGTCGGCGGGCTGATGAGATCGAGCACAGCGGTTTCCTCGAGGCCCTGCGCCTTGACGGTGATGGTGACGAGGCCGCCCTCGTCCCAATCGGTGAGGTTATCGCTCCCGTAAATCGTGGCACCGGTGACGTATAGCATCCGGTCGGAGCTAAAGGGGTCGATTTCGAGGTCGCCGATCATCCAACCCAACTTGGGGGATGTTTCAGGCAGCGGGTCTACCGTCCGGCCCCAATTTAACCACGGAGCACCGGAAATATCCTGAACGTAGTAATTGGTGCGTGGCCAGGGCCATCCCTCAGCCGTAACCTCCCAAATTTTCTTCCAAGTGGCTCCCCCATCGGTGCTGCGGAAGAT
>JBJYXQ010000185.1:8670-11981 GCA_046260035.1 Anaerolineae bacterium | reverse complement strand
GCTAGACTTTCCACTCGACCAAGGACAATGTGTTCTTCTTGAAGGATGCGATTGTATGGTTCGCGCAGAGCACGTTTGGTTGTAAGGACAATGTGTTCTTCTTGGAGGATACGGTTGTCCGGTTCGCTTTGTTCATATTGCCAAGCAGGCCATTCGGAATGTGCTTTCAATTCATCTATTAGACGGTTCCGCACACGTTGTATCAGTTGGAGATAGGCAGCGCGAGCGTGAGGCTTGGGACTCTTTTCTTCCTCCTCACCTGGCGCGGCTAAAAATGGTTTAAGATGGCGTTGGAAGTGTCGGTCAAGCAGGGCCTCATAAACCGCAGCGTTTTCATCCAGTAGTGCCATCAACCGTTCGCGATAGCTATCCAGTACTGAACCAAAGGTCACGTGCAAAACTTGTCGCGCGTCGAATTGGTTGAGCAAGTCTGGCAGTTCCGCATCGCTCAACGAATCGAGCGCGGGAACCTTCGATAGTTGTGCGGAGACATGATAGGTCGCCCGGTCGGTCCCGTAATGCTCGTAAGAGAAGGCGAAGATTTCGCGGAAGAACGTCGGCGCGACTTGGGCCACCGTCCGCAACGCTTCCAAATAGCTGGTGCCGGCAGTCTTGAGATGGACCAGTCCGCCCGTCAATTTCGCGGTGATAGCATAGATGGAGAACTTGTCCGAGCCGGAGTGCAAGCTGAGCTTGTACGGGCCCATCGCACGCGCGATGGCAGCGTGGCGCGCGAATGCTGCGGTGAAGACGTCCAGATCACCGATGTAGTCCACGCCTTTCTCGAAACGGCCCACGAAACGCGGTGCCAGACTTACCCACTGCACGCCCAGCCGGCGCAGTTCCATGGCGATGAAGAGATGTTCTTCAGGTGATGTGGGGGTTTCCGTCTCGTCCACGGAGACTTCGAGGTCAAAGGGACGGTCTCTCATCTGTGTGACAATGTGGCGCGCCATCATCGCGGTGTGAGCCAGAGCACGCCCATACTTGGCGGCGGCGCGCTCCAGTGTTTCCTGATCGAAGGTGAAGGTAAATTCCCCTGCCGTGAAGGTTTGCCTGCAGTAGCGGCTTTGCATACTCTCCGGGCAGTCTTTTAGCTCTGTCCAGGGCAGCGCTTCGAACTTGGCGTGCACTATATCCGGCGGTGCGTCGTGTGCTTCGTTATCCACGTGCGCGCCGGGATCGATGGTGAAGAAGGTGTACCCCGTGTCGATAAATGTGTCGGCGTCGGCGGGCGTCTTGAGGTGATCGGCATCCGCACCCCACGGCGCGCGCCAGCCCATCTGGAAGATGCCCCACATTGCGTCATCCATGACTTGCTGCGGTGTGCGCCCGGTACGAGCGTTTTCGCGCACGGACTGCTGCGCGAAGATCGGCGCGATGCCAGGATAGCGTTCTGTTGCCTTGATGTGGCCTGGCGTAGCGATACCAAGCCGGTCGCCGAAGCCCGCTGAAGTGTGCAGGCCCAGTGGCGAGGGATTCAGCCACGGCAGTCTGGCGCGGAGTGCGGCGGCATTCACGGGCGTCAATGGACACAGCAGCACATTCCCGTGCGGGTCGCCGGCAAAGCCTGTTGTGTCACCCAGGACGACCAGGTATCGTATGCGGTTTGCCCGCCTACGCACCATGCCGTAGGCTGCCCCTTCGTGTTGAACTTTCGACTGTGCAATGATCTCAAACTCAGCGGGTAAATCAGGTATCATTATTAGGCTCCCTTCATGTGTTTGGTCATCACTGCATCCAGTTCTGGATGGACGATGCAGTTCTTGAAAGCGAACGATTGCAGGATGCGGTCAAGCTCGCTCTCCGATAATCCTTTGAAGAGTTTGGCGTAGGGGATCTGCAGCAGCGCGCCGATGTAGGTTGCCATCGTCGCCTGGGTGACATAGCGTTCGATGCCGCTCACCGTGATATCTTCGTCCCCCACCGTTTCGACGACTTCGTGCACCAGGGTGTGGACGAGGTCTTTGGCGGGCGTGCTCGGTAGCCATCCCATCCAGAAGTCGCTGTTGAGCAGCCGCTTGCTTTCCAGACTGTGCTTGATCCGCTGGATGTACTCGGACTCCGGGTCGAGGTAGACCCAGCCCATCACGCCGACATCCTTGTATGTCCAGGTGGTCCAGTGGATGCCGTATTGTTCGAAGACGCTGATTTGATCATCCAGCGCGCGCATCCGGTCGGGGACTTCGGTGGCAGGGCCGTTGTACGGGCTGCCGAATTCGCCCGCCCACAGCGGGACGTTATATTTCTGCATAAACTGCGTGCCTTCGTGCGCAAGGAGGTTGGTTTCCTGCCAGGTCCGATTCCATTCGCCGGTTGGGTAGGGGCCAGGGCCGAAGCCGGGGCGAGTGTAGTTGTGGCTACTGTAGAGCAAATTGTCAGCGAAGGGCGCGTCAAGGTGGGCGAAGCGGCTGGAGTAGTTGTCGCCCTCCAGGATGATGATGTGGTCGGGATCGATGGCGCGGATGGCAGTGACGATGCGCCGGTAGAGCGCGTTGATCTGGTCCCATTGCGGCTCGCCCATGCCGTTCAATCGCCCACGCGGGTTAGCACTGGCAGGCTCGTTCATCACATTGTACCCGGCGACGGCAGCGTTGCCCTTCAAGCGTTCCGCCAGCGCCTCCCACAGAGCGACGAAGCGTTCCTGGAAGTGTGGATGCTGCCAGAAAAGCGCGTGGCGGGTCGCGTTGTCGGAGTGCCAGTCGGTGTTTTGGTTGCCCTGGACGGCGTGCAGGTCGAGGATCGCGTAGAGGCCGTGTTTAGCGCACCACCCGATGGCCTGTTCCAGCCGTGCGAAGCCATCTTCAAGGTATGTGAACGGTTTTGCATCATTCTCAAAGTGGCGATAGTTGAACGACAATCGCACGACGGTCGCGCCTTGCGCTTTCATGAAGGCGATGTCGTCTTCGGAGAGGAAGTAGTCGAGCAGGCGCTCGAAGAAGAAGTGCGCTTTGCTTTCTCCGATTGTCTCCGCCATCGTGGTACGGAGTGCGTGTTCTGCGCCGGGGTAGCCGTTGATGAAGTTTTCCATATTCATCCAGCCGCCGACACACGTCCCGCGCAAGCGCACTTCCTGACCTTGTGCGTTGACCACTTTCCCGTTGCGAACTTGCAATAAATCCATTATGCTAACCTCCTCAGGTGATTTTTTTCTGTTTTTATGGTTCCCCTACCATAGCCCGCAGGATTTCTTCCAAAGCGGCCTGTTCTTGCCCGTAGCACGTCCAATCACCGGCTTCAAGGCAGGCTTGTGCGGCTTGATAGCGTTCCCAGGCTTGATCTGCAAGCGTTTCCAAGTCGCCTTCTGTCGT
>JBJYXQ010000185.1:0-8570 GCA_046260035.1 Anaerolineae bacterium | reverse complement strand
GTCTCTGCCATGACAACACGGTCATTGTAAGCCACGATAATGCGTATCAGTTCCGGTAATTGGCCTGATTCGGCTTCGAGGTAGAGTGGCTCGACGTAGAGAAAGGTATCCTCGATTGGAATGACGAGCAAGTTGCCGCGCAGCACCCGCGAGCCGCGTTGGTTCCACAGCGAAAGCTGTTGCGAGATGAGTGGATCCTGATCGGCGCGCGCCTCGATCTGTAATGGCCCGTACACCAGCTTGTCTTTGGAGAGTTTGACAATACTCAGTTCCCCGTAATCGGCGCCGTCGCAATCGGCGTAGAGCCAGGCGACCATGTTCTGGCGTTGTTTAGGCGTATAGGGGCGGATGAGCATAAACTCCACCTGGTCGGACCCGGGTGCGCGCATGATGACGTAGTAGGGTTCCATAGCCTGCTGGGCGGTCTCTACCAGTTCCTGCGGGATGTCCCAGAGGTCCTCACGGTTGTAGAAAACCTGCGGATCGCGCATGTGGTAGGTCGCATACATGTTCGACTGGTAAATGAATAACGTTTCCGGATAGCGCCAGTGATCGCGCAGCCCTTGCGGCATCATTTCCGCCGGCTTGAAAAGGTCAGGGAAGATGCGCGCGTACGTGGCGGCGATGGGGTCGTCTGGATCGATCAGGTAGAAGTTGATCTCGCCCGTGTAAGCGTCGATGGAGACTTTGACGCTGTTGCGGATGTAGTTGACACCGCCTAACGGCTCAGAGTAAGGAAAGTGGTCGGTCCAGGTGTAGGCGTCGAGTAGCCACATGATGCCGGTACCGCCGTCGGCGGTCTCAGCGATGACGGGGTAGGGGTCTTCGTCGAACCACAACATTGGCGTGATGGTCTGTGCGCGGTCTTGGATGGCACGGTGGAAGAGAACGCGGCTATCTTTGTTGAGTGCCGGCGAGAGGAGAAGCTGTGTGCTGCCGAAGCGCGTCGCCAGGAGCATGCGCCGCAGGAAGCTGCCCAACGCGACGCCGTCGGGGCCGTCGTAGCGCGAGTAGACGTTGACATCGCCCTGTGGATAATCGAATTCATCCTCTTTGGCATTGATGATGACGTAGTCTTTGGTCAGTTCGCCGAAGTAAATCTGCGGTCGGTCGATCTGGAGTTCTGGCGCTTCGTTGACCGGCGGGATGTCACGCACGATCAGGTTGGGCAGGCCCTCGCGGCTTACCTCGTTGGCATAATTCAGCGCGAGTCCATACCCATGGGTGAAGATCATGTGCTGGTTGATCCAGGTCTTGGCCTGCTCTGCCAGCTCATCCACAGCGATCTCTCGTGCGGAGAGCATCACCTGGCGTATGTGTCCGTTGATAGTGTAGCGGTCAACATCTACTTCATTGAAGCTGTAGTAGAGGCGGATTTCCTGAAGTTGGCTATAGGTGCGCAGCAACGGACGGTAATCCCATAGACGCACGTTGTTCAGAATATCGGCATTGGTTTCAAGTCCTGCGGCTGTCAGGATTCCCGCGCCCGAGTACGTTTGCTCTTGGATTTGATCAAGGCCGTAAGCATAACGGGTGTAACGGATATTGTGCTCAATGTAGGGCTTTTCGACGATGAATTCGTTGGGTTCAACGGTGAATTGCTGTACGGCGGCGGGATAGCCTGGTCCAAGCGCCGAAACCGCCAACCAGAAAACGCCGACGATGAGCAGCAGCTTCCATCTGCTGAAGAAGGCGTTGAGGATCAGGATTGCGGCGGCAGTAAAGAAGAGCACGGCCTGGATCATATAAAGCGGCATCCGTGCATTGATATCGGTATACCCAGCACCAAAGACCACGCCCGTCGCGGATTGCAGCAGCCCGTAGCGGTTGAGGAGCCAGCCCAGGCCGATGAGGACCATCCAGAATGCGCCCAGAATCGACATGTGGGCAGTTGCTGCACGGGACTTTGTTTGCCCGAAGATCGCGTAACGCGCGAGAACACCGAGGAACGTCAACGCGACCAATATCTTCGCGCGGGTAAGCAGTTCCTCTAGCCACGGCAGCGTGAAGATGTAGAAACTGATATCCCGGCGGAAAATCGGATCGGCTATGTTAAAGGGGACGCCGTTGTTGGCCAGCAAATAGGTCCGCCACAGCCCGTTGAACGTCAGGCCGAGAATCAACCCTGCAAGAATGGCTGCCCCGGTGAAGAGCAACCGTAACGGACGTGTGGAATACGTATTCGTCTGCTGGCGCGTTTGTTGCACGGTGCTTGCCCCTCGCCGGGTTCCGCTGAAGGTATTGAAGGTTTTCGTCGTGAAGTGCTCCTTCGGTGCGATCCAGTGCGGCAGGAAGCTCCAGTTCAGCAGCAAGAAAGCCAGCGCGATGAGCGCGGCAACGATTGTCAGCCCCACGGAGGTTGTCAATCGCGTGGTGAAGATTTGGGTGTAGTCCAAGCTCTTGAACCAGAGGAAATCGGTGTAGAACGTGGCGAACGTTGAGGACGTGATGCATAACACGAGAAGGAGCATCATTCCCAGGCTGATCCAGAGTTGTGTTCGGCGCTTGTTGCGCGCTGTTTTCGTCATGCGGTGTTCTCCCGTAGTATTTGCTTACAGTATAGTCCCAAATCGTCAATCAACAAATCTCAAACCTCTCAATCTTCAATCCTGTCCCCCTCAATTGAATGTGCTTGCAAGTTTTCCTAACTATGGTATTATGTTGGGTGCTGTGCAGCCCGTCCATGCGACGGTTCGGTTTACTGATCCACTGGATCAGTCGTCCACGTGACTATTCATTCAGATTTTTGTTGTGGAGGTTTGGCGATGGCTAACTTGTTCTATAATCTCAGGATCAAAGCGGAGGTTGTTCTCATGACCCATTTCGTTTCCGTGACAGGTGGACCCGAGCCGCCGGGATGACCTTTTGACCGTTTTTTCTCACAGGTAAAAAATATTCTCGTGATTTACCGTGACCTGATCCGTCGACTGACGGAACGGGCAGGCGAAATCGCGGTCAATACGGTAATACCGGCGAGCGGGCCTCAACGATGTTGGGGAGGGCTTTCTTTTATGTTGGCCCAAAGTGCGCAAGAGCACCCGCTCGCTTTTTGCGTCTCTAGGATCCTATGCGGTGTTCGTGGACAGGCTCATAAATCCTGTCCAAAAAGTGCAACACTTTTACGTTAGAAGGTTTTTTTGTAGGTGGAAAAAATGTCCCAAAACATAGATCCGAAACTTTTGCAGAAACTTACATTTGATTTGAAGTCGACGGTGCACAAAAACCGCCTGGTAGGACTGTGGCGTGTGATGGCTGGCTTTCGCTGGCTGTATGCCGGCGCGATGCTCGCTATTGTTCTGGGGGCATTCGTACGCGTCTCTTACTACCGTGTCGTACAATATGTGATCGACACAGTTGTGGGTGCAGGGCAAAATTCCCAGAATTTGCCCTGGTTGGCACTGTCTTTCGTGGGCTTGGCCGTTCTGGAGGGAACCTTCGCCTATCTGCGTGGTGTGTGGTCGGCTAAAACCGCCGAAGGTATTGTGCTTCGACTGCGCGACTATCTTTACGATCATATGCAGCGGCTCACGTTCGCTTTTCATGACTACGCTAAGACCGGTGAGCTAATTCAGCGCTCGACCTCAGATGTGGACGCGATGCGTCGCTTCTACGCGGATCAGGCGCTGGGCATCGGGCGGATCGTGGCGCTGTTCGTGGTCAACTTCACCATGCTGCTGCGCATGAACACACGGATCGGGTTGCTCGCGATTGTGGTGATGCCGTTCATCGTTACGATGTCGTACTGGTTCTTCGGGCGCGTCTCGAAGGCATATAAGCGCTATCAGGAGCAGGAGGCCAAGCTCTCGACGGTGCTCCAGGAAAACTTGACCGGTGTGCGGGTTGTCAAGGCGTTTGCCCGGCAACCTTACGAGATCGACAAATTCGATCGCGAGAACTGGGAGCGCTATCGCCTGGGTAAAAAGCTGCTCATCATGCACTCGCTCTACTGGCCGCTGTCCGATATCCTCTGTGCCGCACAGACGATCCTGGTACAGGCGGTGAGTGCGCTGATGGCCGTTCGCGGTGAGATCACCGTCGGGACCTACATTGCTGTAATGGGGATGCTGACCTGGATCATCTGGCCAATGCGCAACCTGGGCCGGCTGATCGTGCAGGTGTCTACAGGCTTGGTCTCCTACCGCCGTGTAGCGGATGTGATCGAACAGGACCGTGAGGACATCATGGCCGGATCGGTGCCGCTGGACACGCAGATCCGCGGCGCGATCGCCTTCGAGCACGTCAGCTTCGCCTATGAGCCGATGGTGGTCTTGCAGGATGAAGAGGACAAGAAGAAAAAGTCGGATGCTCGCATCCGCGACGCCGAGCCAGAAAAGGAAGAAGCGTTGAAGCCAGTCGAAGTGTTGCACGACATCTCCTTCCGCTGTGCTCCGGGCAATGTGGTGGCGCTACTTGGCTCTACCGGATCGGGGAAGACCAGCATCATCAACCTTCTGCTGCGTTTCTACGACTATCAGGAGGGCAGTCTCAAGCTCGATGGTGTTGAGTTGACGGAATATCCGCGCAGTTTGCTGCGGCGCAACATCGGCATCGTGGAACAGGAACCGTTCCTCTTCTCACGCAGCATTCGCGATAACATCGCCTACGGGGCGGATCGCGAAGTGACGCAGGAAGAGATCGAGCGCGCGGCGCAGGCGGCGGCGATCCACGACATCGTGCTCACGTTCCCTGAGGGCTACGACACGATTGTCGGCGAGAAGGGTGTGACGCTTTCCGGTGGACAGCGCCAGCGTGTCGCGATTGCACGTGCGCTGCTCAAGGATCCGCGCATCCTGGTGCTGGACGACGCGACTTCGTCGGTGGACACTGAGACCGAGGAGCAGATCCAGCGGGCGCTGGACGTGCTCATTCCGGGCCGCACGACGTTCATCGTCGCGCACCGTATCCAGACCGTGATGAACGCCGATCTGATCCTGGTACTCGACAAGGGACACATCGTCCAGTCCGGTACACACGCTGACCTGATTCAGCAGCCTGGTCTCTATCACGATATCTACGAGATCCAGTCGCGCATCGAAGAGGAAGTCGCTGAGGAAGTTGAGTGCGACGAGGCTGAACCGGCATTCGCATTCGAACCGGTGGGCGCACTGGCATAAACGTAACGCGTGAAGCGTGATTCCGAACTAAAAATCACGCTTCACGCATCACGACTCACGTATCACGAGGTAACAACAATGGCACAAACTTACGGATTCGAAGAAGAAGAATTCTCGACGAAATTCAATGGGCGCGTGGTCCTGCGGATCTTGCGCCAGGTGACGCCGTATTGGCGTTGGATTCTAGGTTTCATCGTTATGATCGCGCTTACGGCGGTCGCTGACTCCTACTTCACTTACTTGAGCAAACAGCTTATCGATGAAGGCATCGTTGCTAAGGACATACCGCGGTTGACGCAGTTGTTGGTGAGGTATGGCGGTTTGGCCGTCTTCCAGGCGATCGCGGTGTTCTGTTTTGTGTATCTAGCGGGCGTTCTGGGCGAGCGCGTGCAGTACGATATGCGCAAGCAACTCTTTAATCACTTGCAGGCGCTCTCCTTCTCGTACTTCGACAAGACGCCCGTGGGGTGGGTCATGTCGCGCGTCACCTCGGATTCTAGCCGCATCGCCGACCTGGTGACGTGGGGCTTCGTGGATGTGACGTGGGCTGCGCTCAACATCATCACCTCACTCACGTTCATGGCCTTCATCAACTGGAAGTTGGCGCTGATCGTGGCGCTGATTATCCCGATGATGATTGCGGTATCTTTCTGGTTCCGGCAGCATATCCTGGTGCAGTACCGCGACGTACGCAAGTTCAACTCGATGATCACCGGGGCGTACAATGAGAGCATCGCTGGTGTGCGCGTGGTCAAAGCGCTCGTGCGCGAAAAGAAGAACCTGGAAGAGTTTACCGAAACTTCGCGCTCGATGTATCATGCCGCGTACCGTGCCGCGTGGCTCTCGGCACTGTTCCTGCCTGTTGTGCAGATTGTCGGCGCGTTCGGGATTGGGGCAGTAGTGTGGTACGGTGGCATCCAGGCGCGCGCTACGGCTACATCGCAGGCGGCGATCACCGTCGGCGGTATCCAGGCGTTCCTGTCTTACCTGACGTTCATCATGTGGCCGATCCAGGACCTTGCACGCGTTTACGCGGAGATGCAGCGGTCGATCGCCTCGGCAGAACGGGTGTTCTCGTTGATCGACGCCCAGCCCGACGTGGTGGATCGCGAGGGCGCGTTCGATCCCGGTTTCGTACGGGGTGAAGTAGCATTCGAGAATGTAACCTTCCGCTATGAAGAGGGTAAGGACGTGTTGTCGGATTTCAATCTACATGTTGATCCCGGCGAGCATATCGCTATTGTCGGGCCGACGGGTGGTGGTAAGACGACGATCGTCAACCTGCTTTGTCGCTTTTACGAGCCATCGGAGGGTGCTGTCCTCATCGACGGTCGCGACTATACCACGTTGACGCAGCATGCGATCCAGTCACGTATCGGTGTGGTGTTGCAGACGCCGCACTTGTTCTCCGGCACCATCCGCGACAACATCCGCTACGGCAAGCTGGACGCCACTGACGAAGAGGTGGAGCAAGCGGCCAAGGTGGCCCATGCCCATGATTTCATCATAGAGATGGAGAATGGCTACGGCGAAGATGTCGGCGAGGGTGGAAATCTGCTGTCTGTGGGACAGAAGCAACTCGTGAGCATCGCGCGGGCGGTGCTTGCTGATCCCGCCATCCTCATCCTGGACGAGGCGACCAGTTCGGTGGATACACTGACCGAGGTCAATGTCCAACACGGGATGGAGGCGCTGATGGCTGGGCGCACGAGCTTTGTCATCGCCCACCGGCTCTCGACGATCAAGCGGGCGGATCGCATTCTCGTCATCAAGGCCGGGCGCATCGTCGAGATGGGCTCGCACAGTGAATTGATCCGTGCGCGTGGGCACTACTACGACCTCTACACCCGCCAGTTCCGTCGCGAGCGGGAGCAGGTGTACGGCGTGGGAGAATTCGCAGCGGCAGTATCGTAGTCAAGTTGAGTGGGGAGACGGAAGTCTCCCCACTCTTTTATGTGATATAAGTTTTTTTTGCCTTGACGTTCGCGCTTTGTCGCTTATTATTAGTACAAATACGCGAGGAGGACGTTATGGATACTAAATCAAAACTTATGTCGTTATCAGAGGTGGGACAGCGCCAGGCCGAAATTCTAGCTGCATTGACCGAAGGCCCTTTGGTGCTGACACAGGAAAACCGGCCCGCCGTTGTTTTGGTCGATGCTGACTACTGGAACCAGATGGTCGAAGAATTAAAGGATTTGCGCGACGCATTGGATGCGATGGATGCATATCAAACCTATAGACAGTCGCCTGATTATGTCAAATCCTGGAAAGTTGTACGCGAGACCCTTGTTGCTAAAGGGCTATTGTAGGTCAAAAATTCACTGGTAGGAGTTATTAATGGACATCCGTTTGACGCGTATGGCACGCTTGTTGGTGGAGTATTCGGTAGATGTACAACCGGGAGACCGTGTGGCGATTTTATCCTCTCCACCGGCAGCGGATCTGGTGCGCGAGGTGTACGCACGCGTTCTGGAGCGCGGTGGGCATCCGTTGGCTTTTGTGCGCTTGCCGGGGTTGGACGAAATCTTCTTCCGCACGGCAAGCGATGCTCAGTTGGCCTTCATCGACCCCGTCAACAAGCTTGTGCTCGAGGAGTTCGAGGCGTTGATCAATATTCGCGCATTGGAGAATACTCGTGAGTTGAGCGGCATCGATCCCGCACGGCAGCGCCTGCGGAATCAGGCGATGCGCCCGTTGATGCAGCGCTATATAGAACGTGGCGCGTCCGGCGAGCTGAAATGGAACGGCACGCTCTTTCCCACGCCGTCGTCGGCGCAGGAGGCGGATATGAGCACCCGCGATTACGAGGACTTTGTCTACGGCGCATGTTTCTGTGATCGGGAAGACCCGGTCGCCGAATGGCAGCGCGTCCACGATGAACAAGAGCGCGTCGTGCAGTGGTTTAAGGGACGCGATCAGGTCAAGGTTGTCGGTCCAAACGCCGATCTGACCTTGTCCGTCAAAGATCGCATCTTTATCAACTCCGATGGGCATCATAACATGCCGAGCGGTGAGGTTTTCACCGGGCCGGTGGAGGATAGTGCCAACGGATGGGTGAGGTTTACTTATCCGGCTGTCCACGGTGGACGTGAAGTTGAGGGTGTGGAGTTGCACTTCGAGGCCGGCAAAGTCGTCAAAGCCACGGCGAAGAAGAACGAGGCTTACCTGATGCAGATGCTCGATACCGATGAAGGCTCGCGCTACCTGGGCGAGTTTGCCATCGGTACCAACTTTGGCATCCAGAAGTTCACCAAGAACATCCTCTTTGACGAGAAAATCGGCGGCAGCTTCCACATGGCGCTGGGGATGGGCTACCCCGATACCGGCAGTCACAACCAATCCGCCATTCATTGGGACCTGATCTGCGATATGCGCGACGGTGGGGAAATCTGGTCCGACGGCGAATTGCTGTACAAGGGTGGAAAATTCGTGATTTAGGAGCAATACCTTTCA
>JBJYXQ010000184.1:0-4490 GCA_046260035.1 Anaerolineae bacterium | reverse complement strand
TGGCAGCGACGCTCTTATAGCCAATGTAGCCCAATGCCTGTGTCAGTCCGATGGTGGTGGTTGTTTTTCCTTCGCCGAGCGGTGTCGGTGTGATAGCAGTGACATCAACGTACTTGGCATTGGGGCGATCTTTGAGTTTTTCGCGGACATCCAGGTGTACTTTAGCTTTGAGCTTGCCGTACATCTCCAAATCATCTTCGGTGAGGCCGACGGACCGTGCAATATCCAAAACTGGACGCAGTTCAGCAGCTTGAGCAATTTCAATGTCAGATGGAACAGGGGTAACTCGTTTGACAGCCATTGTTAAACCTCCTTTATGTTTGACGTGGCAATTAAAAACGAATGACCTTACGTATCGCTGCGCTTATCAGGCGCGATATAAGCAATCTTTTTGTAGGGACGCACTTGCTCCCCAACGAGGTCTTTGAGAATGTTTCCGGAGACATGCATCACCGTGTCATTGAAATCTATATCTTTGATCATACCTGCCATACACGGATAATGATGGTGTAACAGTCCAGCCTTATGCTCTGCTTCATCCGCTGAAATGCCGATCAGGCCTTTGGCTACAAAGTGTGCACAGCCACAGAACGCGTCGCGCTTAACTTTGACGTTTGTGATGGTCCGCGTCTGTGGATCTACTGTGATGCGTAGATCGGGCTGTCCGAAGTGGCTGGCAAACTCGGCGATGAGGGTAATGCCTGGCAATGTAGAGTCCGCATACGACTGTTGGTGTTGCCGGACGTTGTAGTGCGTCTCGGTCAGCGAGCACAACGGTTTGGGCGTGACACACGCGACGCCAATATCGGCCAGCCAACCGCGCAGTTGTCGGGCCAATCCACGGGGCAACCACGCCTCGCGATCCACACCCGCGATGACCGCTTGTGCGCCGGTGATGCGCGCAATGTCAGGCAACAACTCCGCGACACCTTTGTTTTCGGCAAAAGACAGGATCAGGTCGGATGCCGGTAGTGTGTCGGGGACATAATCTTCAGGGTAGTCGATGACGGGAGGAAGCACAGCCGGCGCAGTCCAGGTTTCGATGTGCCAAGTTTTTGGCCCCCGCGCGCGGATGTTGTCTACGTGACGTTGGCCGTACTCACCGGAGATGATCGCCAAAATACGCATTTCACTCATCTAGGCGTCAGGACCTCCGCTCGCTGTAGAGGTCGCTTTGTCCATATAGGCAATGGCCAGCTCTAGATCATGGTTGGCAGCTTCCATTTTCTCGGCTGCGGCTATAATCTGTACAGCGAGTTTGTCTTCTCCGGCTGCTTTTGCCCGTTCAGCCCAGGCGCGAAATTCGCCGGCGTGTTCTGCATTGTGTTCCAGCCAGTGAGGTAATAACACCCGTAATTTTTCCAGATCATTCATGATTTTCTTTCTCCGCTGACGTTAGCAAGACACGATGTTTGAGCAGGTCGACCCCTTTAAGAACTCCCTTGATAACTTGTGGGTCTTCGAAAAAGGTGCGCGCCAAGATGCCATCTTTGGTGGGTTCAAACCAGATCACGTCCTCCATCACTTTTGTTTCATCAACGTATACCGTTGCCTGGCACATCGTATGCTCCTTTATGCTTCCAAGAAATGATGTCGCTCGCGTAAAAGCAGTGAGAGTTCACGCAATAAGTTGAGCACGCGCTCATCGAGCGGCTCGGTCAGGACGCCGCCTGCGCCGCAACTGGGGGTCAATAGCAAGCGCTGCAACAACAGGTCGCGGTCAAACCCTTTACGGACCAAGAGATCCAGGCCATCGTCAAGACGGGTCAGGAGTGAGGGGACGGTTTCGGTGGCGGCAGCTTCTCTGTCCAGGGTGGGGATGATGCCCCATCCCAGGCTTCCACCCCGATCCAGGAAGCTGCGCAGTTCGGTGGGATAGAGGGTGATGGCCTGGGTATGATCATAGGCGTCAAAGTCAAGAATGTCCAATTGGGTTTCCATCAACAGTGACCAATCGGTATTGGCCTCACAATGTACCCCAACCAAAGCACCGAGCGAGTGGAGCGTGGTCGTTATTTCGTTGAGGTCGTTGATGATGTCTTCCCGGCTGACGGTCAGAAAGGTTTGCGAGCCGAAACCCAACAAGGCCGGTTCGTCCAGAAAGATCATCACGTACTGATCGGGGCTAGTCAATAAAGGACGCAGTTTCGTGATCTGCCACACAGCTTTAAGCATCACCGTTTTGATGATGACATCGCGAAGTTGATCGTCGTAATACGCGCAGCGCCGGTTTTGATCGAGTAGATTCGTGCCCAGGGTAAAGGGCCCGGTCACTTGCCCTTTCACGGCTACCGGGGATGTTTTTTGCTCTGGAAATTGTGTGAGAAACTCGGCAAAACCCGCCGCATACTGTGAGGAGAGGCCAAAACTTTCCAAAGCCTCTGAATCTTGTGCTTCTGTGAACGCCAGGTAACGCGTGTAAAAATCCGTCAACTGATCCACGAAATCGGGCGCAGCCGTGTCAAAGTAGACGTGATCTATGTCCTGTACAAGTCCAGGCATTCCCTCGGTGAACTGTGCCATCATATTCTCTTGCCAGACACGCTTGGGAAATTGTACCCACGCGGGGATTTCCGGCGTGCATTCGAACATAACGCGAGTTCCACGTGGCACATCGGTGTGGGGCAGGCTTCCGATAGTTGTTGCGAGACATCGTGGTTCAAAGACAGGATGTGACATTGACGTTTTACGCTCCTATGATGAGATTTTTTGAATCGGTTCGAGTGATGGGCGCGGATATAGCCCAAGTCTCTCTACTATTTCGGGGATTGCTCGTGACCAGTTGATGGCCATAATGTGCAGCCCTCGTACGCCTTCGATTTCGCGGATTTGCTCTGCAATCTCACAGCATAGATCAATACCCGCTTTGGCTTGATCCTCTTTAGAGAGTCCTTCCAGGCGTTTCACGATCCATTCCGGCACATCCAGACCGGGGACTTCGTTCGCCATATATTCTGCCGCCCGAATGGAGCGGATTGGCCCGATTCCAGCCAGGATGGCGGCTTTTTCGTGCAATCCCATATCTACGACCTGCGCCATAAACTCGCGGAAACGCGGAACATTGAAAACCAACTGCGTCTGAATAAACTGTGCACCGGCAGCGACCTTCTTTGCCAAACGGATGGGGCGATAGTCAAGAGGTGGGGCAAAGGGATTCGAGGCAGCGCCGATGAAGAACTCTGGCGCACTTCTGGGAATTTTTTTTCCATTCTCAAACACTTGCCCGTCCCGCATCATACGGATCATGCGGACAAGGTTAATGGAATCAATGTCATAGACGGGCTTAACATGGGGATGATCCCCTATCGCGACATGATCGCCGCCGACCGCCAAAACATTGACAATGTCAAAGCCGGCTGCGCCTAACAAATCCGACTGCATCGAGAGGCGATTGTGATCCCGGCACGTAAGTTGGAACACCGGATCTAATCCGGCTTGCTTGAGTAGAATGCTGACCGGCAAACTGCCCATATGGACCGATGCGCCCTGGTTGGAGGTAACGTTGTAGATATCGGCGTATCCGCGTAATTGCTTGATTTGGCGTTGCACGTACCCAAGATTCGGCCCAACCGGCGGGCATACCTCGACAGCGACGGCGAAGTGCCCGGCCTGGAGAACGCGGGCCAGGTTGCTAGTGGAGCCATTGGTGGATGTTTCTGTCTCAGCCATGTTATTTTTTCTCCACTTTCACGTCGGCGTAGGGGCATGCGGCCTCATCGCCAGTACAAATCTGGTCGCGGCCTGTAGCGAAGGTCACATACGACGACATACCCTCCAACCGCCAGTCGACCGGCTGATTCAGGCGCAGCTTTTCCGGGGCATAAGGCGTGCGCTCAATCCGTTCCATACCCTTTAGCCAAACACAATCTTTGTCGGGGTAAACTTCACATGTGCCATCCAGACGTACCCCACCGCACGGGCCATTGCGTAATTGCTTTGGGCACGTCATTGGGCACGTCATCCCGGTGTAGTGCAGAACACACTGTCCGCAGGCACGGCAATCAAATAGGATCTTTTTGAATGCGAACTCCAAAGGGTGAATTATACTAGACGCGCGCTCGACACCAACGCGTTCAAAGAAAGGCCCCATCCGCCCGAAAATCTTTTCCGCCAGTTTCCACGACCAAACAAGTGGTGCAGGGTGATCCTGTATGAATGTTCGTAATGACATAAATTGCTCCTTTCCACGCTATTTGTCTACTCAGTTTTTGCATTTACAATAGTAGAAAGTCAGAGGTGATATGTACCGTAGTGTTGTGACTCCTACCATCGATTACGACCTTTGCCAGGCATGCCAACGCTGTGAAGCGGCCCAACATTGCCGTTACAAGGCCTTTGTCCGTTTCGACCGTGAAGAACCGCCTTACATCGCCGTTGAACGTTGTAATGGATGCGGTGACTGCGCGCCAAATTGCCCTTACCTTGCCGTCGTTGTCCCTCAGAAGTGATTGATCCAGCGTCTGAAGATTTCGGGTTGGCGGATATTTACG
>JBJYXQ010000183.1:0-1523 GCA_046260035.1 Anaerolineae bacterium | reverse complement strand
CCGATCCTCAAGGACATCACGGTAAACGAGTGGGGGCAGAACGGCATCATCTGCACTGACGGCGGCGCGTTCACGCTGCTGATGACGGGCCATCACTACTATCCCGACATGGAACTGGCGGCGGAAGCGGTGATCAAATCCGGTATCAACCAATTCCTCGATCGTTACCGCGAGGCAGTGCACGGGGCTGTGGACAAAGGATGGCTCACCGAGGCAGACCTCGATGCGGTGCTGCGCGGTGTCTTCCGCGTGATGATCAAGCTTGGCCTGTTCGATCCGCCTGAGATGGTGCCGTATAGCACGATTGGCACAGAACCCGAACTGCCTTGGGAGAGCGAGGAACACAAAGCCCTTGCCCGGTTGGTGACGCAGAAGTCCATCGTCCTGCTAAAGAACGCGGACGCGCTGCTGCCGTTGGACGCTGACGCACTCAAGACGGTCGCCGTCATCGGCCCGCGCGCCGACGAGGTGTTGCTGGACTGGTACAGCGGCGATCCACCGTATGCCGTGACCGCGCTGGCAGGTATCCGCGACAAGGTTGGGGATGTGGTGCGCGTGCTCTACGCGAAGGATAATGAGGATGACGCCGCCGTCAACGCCGCACGCGAGGCCGATGTGGTCATCCTCTGTGTAGGCAACCATCCCACCGGCGATGCGGGTTGGGCCGAGTGTCCCACGCCAAGCGATGGCAAGGAGGCCGTGGATCGTCGCGCTATCGCGTTGGAACAGGAGGAACTGGTCAAGCAGGTCTACCGGGCCAACCACAACACCGTCGTTGTCCTCATCAGCAGCTTCCCCTTCGCCATCCCGTGGACGCAGCGCCACGTGCCCGCGATCGTCCACATGACGCACAACAGCCAGGAACTGGGCAACGCGCTCGCGGACGTGCTCTTCGGCGACGTCAACCCCGGCGGCAGATTGGTGCAGACGTGGCCGCACAGCATCGAGCAGTTGCCGCCGCGCCTGGATTACGATCTCCGCAATGGGCGGACGTATATGTACTTCAAGGGTGAGCCCCTCTACCCGTTCGGCTTTGGCCTGAGCTACACCACCTTCGCCTACAGCAACCTGCGCCTGAGCACCGATCATTTTGCGGCGGATGGTGAATTGACCGTCAGCCTCGACGTGACCAATACCGGCGACCGGAAGGGTGACGAGGTGGTGCAACTGTACGTGAAGCACTTGCTCTCAACGGTGGAACGGCCCAAGAAGGAGTTGAAGGGTTTCAAGCGCATCACGCTGCAGCCCGGCGAGACGCAGACCGTGACGCTTCCGCTCAAGGCCGAGTCGCTCGCTTATTGGGAGGCCGAACGCCAGCGCTGGGTCGTCGAAGCCGGAACCGTACACCTCATGCTCGGCAGCTCCTCGGCAGAAACCCGCCTGGAAACTATCCTGCGGGTTGGCTGATGGCGCTGCCTTGAAAAGGGTTAAGAATCTAAGGATGTTTTTTCGTTTTCGGGCGTAGCCCGAAAACGAAAAAACACTCCCTATTCCGCGCCTTTAGGCGCAATTGCTACACAAAA
>JBJYXQ010000182.1:0-1506 GCA_046260035.1 Anaerolineae bacterium | reverse complement strand
GACGCCGAGCAGCAGGTTCAGGCCTGTGGTCAATGAGCGGAATGGTCTGGCGAAGATATCGCTCAATCCCAGAACAAAGGGGATCGGGAAACCTAGACGCGCGGCCAGCCGCGGCAACCAGAACTCCTTTTTGGCAGGCGCTTCTGCGCCGATGGCAATCGCCTTGACGATGTTCGCTTTGGCCGCACGCCGTGCCGAGCGCCACGTCGCCGTAACGATAATCGCAGGCACGCTGCCCAAGACCGCTACGATAATCCAAGGATTCAATGGCGGCTGGAACGTCGTACTCAACGATGAGGCAATGTTCTTCAACGGTAAGGGGGAAAGAACGATACCCAGGAGCAACCCTAACGGACACCCGATCCAGCCCAAAACCAGGTATTGCCCGATGTAGAGCCACAAAATCTGCGCTTTGGTGAACCCTACAGCCTTGAGGATGCCGACCTGCCGGAACTGAGACAACACAAACGCGCTGATGCTACTAACAATCACCAGCACCGTCGCTAGGATCGCAAAGAGGCTGAATGCACCCAGCATGATGAAATTGAGCCGCGCGCCGAAATTTGCCGAACGTTTGACATCCCGCCAATCCGTGTAGATGCGCACCGCATCAGGTTGGAGCAATGCCTCGATCTGTGCCAGAGCTTCGTCCACGGCCTCCGGGTCCGCCAACCGCACACCGAGGGACCACTCCCAGGCCGCTTCGTCTGGGTACAACTCCTGGAAGAGGTCCTCGCTGACATAGAGATAAGGTGGCTGGGTGTTGCGGTAGGTATCCCAGGTGGGATTGTACGCCAGTCCGATGACCGGCAACGCCACTTTCTTCCCATCCTGCCGGGTGACGTCCACAGTATCCCCAACGGCGAGCTCGTACAAATCGGATAGGTCACGGCTCGCCAACACTTCAGTTTGATGGGGAAGCAGATACCGCCCCTCTTGCACCAGCAGGCGGTTAACTTGCGGCTGCTGGACCGGTGTGCTCCTGATGCTCACCCAGACCCGCGTGTCATCAATCTGCACCCGGCTTGTGATGCTGTAGCGAATGCCGGTGCTCTCGGTCACTTCTGGTAGCGCTTCGATCTTCTCTACGTCGCGACGCCTGATTCTGTCGTGATCGAAATAGAGCCACAGGTGTGCGCCGTTCAATTTGGCAAAGGAGCGATCGTAAGGAGCACTGAGGTTGAGCAGCGTCGCCAGCGCCACGGTCAGCAGCGTCGTCGCCGAGACAATCGTGATCAGCGTCAGGAGGGAGATGAAAGGCCTCCCGAAAACGTCTGCTTTGATTTTCTGCCACACCGCCAACATCTGAGATCATGTCCCCGTCAACGCGGCCATGGACTGCGCGATCTGTTGCACATCGCTGCCCCGCATCTCCTCGACCAGACGGCCATCGCGTATAAAGATAACGTGCTTGGCCTGCGCAGCGGCGGCCGCATCGTGCGTCACCATCAAGATTGTCTGGCCCTGCGCGTTAAATTCCTGTAGAATGCGCAACACGTCCTGCCC
>JBJYXQ010000181.1:0-2320 GCA_046260035.1 Anaerolineae bacterium | reverse complement strand
ACTTCTCCTGCGTAAGCTGGGCGGTACGGCTCGTGGCTTCGTCTTCGAAGCGCACCAGCAGTTCGCCGGGCGCGAACGCCGCTGGAGAAGGTGTGATCTCATCAGCTATCTCGCGGGTTATCTGCGCTAGCGCTGGGGTGCCAGTGAGTCGCGTACTGGGGATTAACAATAACAGTGCCAGAATCAATCGAATAGGATGCACGTGCATAGTTGGTTCTCCTGAGAATAGTCGGGCAGTCGGACCGTGTCTCTGAGTATAGCTCGATTTTGCAGAAAGGCCATAAAGGACGTGCGCTCGCAAGCGCTCACTTGCTTGTCACCATCTAGCGAGTACAATGGACCTGTTGCTAGACATTCTTCGAGGAGTGCGTAATGAGAGATTTTCTGTTCCCTGAATCATTGGCTGAGCTAGACCCCGAGCTTGCTCGGTTGATTGGCTATGAAACCGAGCGCCAAGCCCGCAAATTGGTGATGGTGCCGTCTGAATCCATCGCGCCTTTGGCCGTCCACGAGGCGCTGGGATCGGCTTTCTCACATATCTATGCAGAAGGCTATCCCAAGGAGCGCACCCGCAAGTGGACCCAGGCGGAGACTTTGGACTACGAAGCCGTGCTAGGCAATTATCGCCGCTATGCTGACCCGCGCTATTACAAAGGCGTGGAATACGCGGATGTGCTCGAGATGCTCGCGCGCCGCCGCGTAGCTGATGCCTTCGCCACTGCCACTGCGCCTGCTGAAAAGCTCTACGTCAACGTGCAGACGTTGTCCGGTGCGCCCGCGAACACCGCCGTGCAGTTCGCGCTGCTCGAGCCGGGTGAGACCATTCTCTCTATGGCGCTGCACGTCGGCGGGCATTTGAGTCACGGTAGCAAGGTGGCTTGGTCAGGTAAAACATATCACGTGGTCAGCTACAGCGTTGATCCACACAGCGAGCGTTTGGATTACGATGCGTTGCGCGCGCAGGCATTGGACGTGCATCCCAAGCTCATTATCGCCGGGTATACGTCCTATCCCTGGGCGCCCGATTGGGAGAAGTTCCGCGCCATCGCTGATGAGGTGGGGGCTTACCTGCTGGCCGACATTGCCCACGTTGCCGGGTTGGTCATCGGCGGGGTGTATCCCAATCCTGTGGGCATTGCCGATGCGGTGACATTCACCACACACAAGACACTTAACGGGCCGCGTGGCGCCGTCATCATCACTCACAAGGCTACACTGGGCCGTAAATTCGATCGTGCGGTCTTCCCGGGTTTCCAGGGTGGGCCGCATATGGAGACCATTGCAGGGATAGCGGCAACAATGCAGATCGCGCGCACCGAGAAATTCCGTGAACTCCAGCACCAGACGGTGCGCAACGCGGTTGCTCTGGCTGAGGCGTTGCAGGCAGAAGGCGTCCGCGTTCCCTACGGTGGCACCGACACGCACCTGTTGCTCCTCGACTGCAAGACGATCGTGGGACCATACGGCACGCCGCTGATGGGCGATCCAGCCGCGCGGATCCTGGACATTGCCGGGATCGTTGCCAACCGCAACACTATCCCCGGTGACACAACCGCCGCGCATCCCTCGGGAGTGCGATTGGGGACACCGTGGCTCACCCAGCGTGGTTTCGCCGAACCAGAGATGCGGCGTATTGCACAAATCATCGCGCAGCTGATGCAGGGAATGCAGCCCTATAAATTACAGCGTCGCACCAAAGATGAATACTGTGCGCGCGTTGATTTCGACGTGTTGGAAGCGGCGAAACTCGATGTCGCGGAGCTGGCAGAACAGGCTGCCACGCCGGAATGCTTCCCTTCATGCTGCTGTTCTTCTGAAACTACGTATCCCCATTTCTATTATCTCAACGATGCGTTGCGCGGCAATGGCGTCTACGAGCGCTTAGAGTTGGTAGGCGAGCTGGTCGGCCTTTTTGTGTATTACCTGACCCCGTCGCACGTAACAGACATGACCGATGGTGATACACGTCCTATCACTTTGTTGGAAGCCGACGGGCGAGTTATGACTGCCGGGGTGGTGACGCGTGTAAGCGCGACGGTCTACTGGTTGGATGTGCCTGCCGACACGGCCCAACGCGTGATGACGTGGTTGCGGGCGCTCGTCGATGGTTATGTTGTTACTGATGATGTTTATGGGCGATTGCTGCCCATCGACGCTGTCCGTGATCTGGGTGAGGTTCCTGCCCCACCAGTCGCCATCATACCCGAGAGCGGGCCATTCACCAAGCCTTACTTCATCGGCGCTTGGTCGCGTAAGGAGCCTGCTGGCGACGCGCTGCCACGTTTTGTCTGGCAAGAGCCGGAGGAGGGCGCCGCTAACG
>JBJYXQ010000180.1:0-2166 GCA_046260035.1 Anaerolineae bacterium | reverse complement strand
TCCCAAAAGCAACGCGGCGCGCTCGAGCGCATTATCGCCAATGACGAACGCCTGCTAAACCTCGTCAACGACTTACTCGACCAGGCGCGTATGGAAGCAGGACAGCTTTCCCTAACCATTGAACCTTTCACGCTGCAAGACTTAGTCGACGATATGGAATCTACGATGCGCGTGCTGGTGGAATCGAAAAAGTTGTATCTCAAAGTTCACGTTTCTCCTGCAGTTCCCGCTACGCTTGAGGGGGATCGCAAACGGTTGAACCAGATTCTCGTCAATCTGATCAACAACGCATTGAAATTCACCCAGAAAGGTGGTATCAGCGTTCACTTTTATCGTCCCGATGAGGAACATTGGGCCATCGACGTTGCGGATACCGGACCGGGCATTGAGCCGGAAATCCAAACCTCCATCTTTGAACCTTTCCGGCAGGGTGACAGTTCGGCAACGCGAGAGCATAAAGGCTTTGGACTGGGACTTTCCATAGTGAAACAATTGACTACACTTATGGGAGGGAATGTGAGCGTTGTCAGCGAGGTGGGGTTTGGCAGTACATTCACGGTTAAGATTCCGATTGTTCCACCAGAGAGCGCGACTAACCAGCATAAAGTAGGAGGTGTTGTATGAGTGAAAAATTTGCTTTGATTATCGAGGATGAAGAGGATCTGGCGACGATCTTTTCCGAGGCGCTCAAAGCGGGTGGTTTCCAAACTGAGATCATCTACGATGGGCTTATCGCCCAGCAGCGGCTTAAAGAAGTTTGCCCTGACGTGGTCGTTTTGGACCTCAACCTGCCGCATGTCGACGGCAATCAACTTCTGAAACAAATCCGTGATGATGCACGTTTGGAAAAAACGCGCGTTTTGGTGGCCACCGCTGATGCAGGGATGGCGGATATGCTTGATCGTGAAGCCGATCTTGTCCTGCTCAAGCCAATTAGTTTCATCCAACTCCGTATGATGGCTGAACGCATGGGGACGGCAGAGGAGTAGGTAGATCGCAAAAACCTAGATGGGCTTGACACGCTCATCATAAACAGTACAATATTTCCAATTGAATAGTTCCGAGCTGAGTGCCTGTACCCCCGGATGGGACGGGCTAAGAGCGAAGCCGGTGGCGCGTGTTTCACGCGGAGTCCGGCGCTGACGCGCAACTGTAAGTGGTAGAGCCTTTACAGCTATCCACAAGCCAGGTCGCCTGCTCAGCTTGTTTGGCTACACCCTCGCGACAAGGGGTGAGACCGGCGTAGTACATTGTGCGACCGGAGAACCGTCTGTCCCTTGCCCGCGAGGCAAGGGATTTTTTGTTGGTAGCATATCACATAGACGCGGAGGTTATGATGAAAAGGTTGGGATTGATTGTATTGGTGATCGGGTTGGTGTTGACCTGGGCTGTGCCGGTACTGGCAGTTAGTCACCCGCAAGATGAGGCCGCATTGACCTGGTTGCGCGGTTTTCAACAGGCGGATGGCGGTTTTACGAACGGCTATGCCGACGGTTCGGATCTGGGCGCGACAACTGAGGTGATGTTAGCAGCCGCAGCCGCGGGGCAGGATTGCAGCACGTGGCTCTCGCCAGCGGGAAATTCGCCGCTGGATTATCTGGTGACACAAGTTATGCAAGGTGGTGTTAAGGACGCCGCCGGATTAAGCCGGACGGTGCTCGCCGTTGTAGCAACGGGCCAGGATCCGCGCAACTTCGGCGGGAAGAACCTTGTACAGGCGTTGTTGGCGGCCCAAGACAAGGACACCAACCGCTTTGGGGATTCGCTGTATGCTCACGCTTATGCGATGCTGGCCCTCCACAATGCTGGGGAATCCATCCCACAGAGTGCCATTGACTTGCTCAAGACACAGATCGCCGATGACGGCGCCTGGTCGCTCTTCGGCGGGCCGACCCCAGGTTTGGCGGATACGAACACCACCGCGCTGGCGATGCAGGCGTTGGTTGCCGTGGGAGAACCAGGGACTGCCCACAGCGCGCTCGCTTATCTCCAGCGGATGCAGAACACCGACGGCGGCTTCCCGTACCAGAAACCCTCGGCGCCGGAAGCAAGCGACTCTCCCCCGGCGAGCAGCCAGATCGCACCCGCCCCCAGCAGCATGCCCCCGATGGTCACCGCCTCGAGCGACACACCACGGATCAGGTCGACGACCACCGGGATGAGCGC
>JBJYXQ010000179.1:0-2928 GCA_046260035.1 Anaerolineae bacterium | reverse complement strand
GGTGTTTTGTGCGGGGCGATGAGTCTGGCACTGGGACGCGTCGGCGTCAAAGTCGCTGTACTCGACCTCTTCCTCGAAGCTGCCCAGAAGATTGCGGATCAGATTAAGGCGGACGGTGGCGAGGCCATCGCTGTGAAGTGCGATGTGCTGGATAAACCCAGCATCGAAGCTGCAGCGCAGACTGTCCTTGAAAAATTCGGTAAGGTCGATATTCTCATCAACGGCGCAGGAGGTAACAAGAAGCAGGCTTCCACCAGCGCGGACGTCGCCTTCTTCGATCTACCCGCCGATGCCGTGCAGTGGGTGTTTAACCTCAACTTTATCGGCACATTGCTGCCCAGCCAGGTCTTTGGCAAGTTGATGGCGGAACAGAAGCAAGGCGTGATCCTCAATGTCTCGTCGATGAACGCTTTCCGCCCATTGACGCGCATCCCCGCCTACTCCGGGGCTAAAGCCGCCATCAGCAACTTCACGCAATGGCTGGCGGTCCATATGAACCAGGAATACGCACCAAACATCCGCGTCAACGCACTGGCGCCAGGCTTCTTCCTCACCGAACAGAACCGCTTCCTGCTCACCGAAGAGGCAACCGGCAACCTCACAGCGCGCGGCAAAACCATCATCGACCACACGCCGATGGGCCGGTTTGGCGTACCTGAAGATCTCATCAGCACCACACTCTGGCTGCTCTCCGACGGAGCCAACTTCGTGACCGGTGTGATTGTGCCGGTGGATGGCGGCTTCAGCGCGTTTAGCGGAGTTTAGTTTTTTTGACTTCCGACTTCAATTCCGTATAATGCCAGGCATTGTTGCCGCCTAGGCTACCAAATGAAGGATTACCAGACTGGAGACTATGCGCATTTTAATTACCGGAGCCACCGGATTCGTAGGCACACATCTACGGCGCTATTTCCTCACGCATACCGATTGGGACATCAGCGGTACGAGCTATCCCGATACACCGCCACCGCCGGAAAACCCACAACGCGAAGCGTTGCATTTTCTTGACTTACGCGATGCTGACGCAACCCGCGCACTGCTCGCCCAATCTTTGCCGGATTACATCATCCACCTGGCTGCGCAGTCGCACGTCCCCACGTCCTACCAGGATCCATGGGGCACACTCGATAACAACATCCGTGGGCAACTGAACTTGCTGGAAGGCTGCAAGGCGCTCAAACTCGCACCACGGACGTTGGTCATCGGCTCCAGCGAGGAATATGGACGCGCCAGCGCTGACGAACTTCCACTCACCGAGAATCATCCCCTGCGCCCGGAGAATCCCTACAGCGTCAGCAAGGTCGCGCAGGATGTGATGGGCTACCAGTATTTCATCAGTTTTGGGTTGCCCGTCATCCGTATGCGGCCCTTCAACCACGTGGGGCCAGGGCAGTCAGCACGTTTCGTGCTGCCGGCCTTCGCCAGCCAGGTTGCGGGCATCGAGGCAGGGAAACAAGCCCCGGTGATGCGCGTGGGTAACCTTGAACCCGCCCGCGACTTCACCGACGTACGCGATGTCGTGCGCGCCTATCACCTCGCACTAGTTCACGGGACGCCCGGCGAGGTCTATAACATTGCCTCCGGGACACCGCGCACGATTCAGTCCCTCGTCGACCAACTGATCGCCCTGGCAACCGTTCCCATCCACGTGGAGATCGACCCGGAACGTTACCGGCCCGCCGACGTCCCCGTCATCTACGGGAGCGCCGAAAAACTACAACATGATGCGGGCTGGAAAGCTGAGATACCCTTTGAACAAACAATCCAGGATGTACTGGATGAATGGCGGCAAATTACAACAGGAGGGTAATGGAATGACAGAAGAAAACAAAACAGCAGCAGTAAAGATTGGTGTTTTCCGGCATTGGATAGTCACTTCGCACGACATCCAGTGGGAAATCGGAGAGTACCAATACGACCTCGAGTATCAGCTTTACGAACGCGACGTCACCCAACGCCTCTATAAGGCAACAGAAGACGAAAAGGAACGCAAGCATTGGCAGAAACAGATCAACAGGATCGACAAAGCGTTGTCTGGCACAGAAATGGAACTGGCCAAGATGCAGAAACAAGCTACTTACTGCGAAGCTATGCTCGCCATCATCCGGAGCGATCTGGAAGCCGAGGGCATCGATCCCGACACCTGCGATCTGGAAGAGTTCCTCTTCGACGATGAAATTGACGATGAATTCGATGTAGACTTTGATGAGGATGATGTCCCATTCTGAAAACGTCGGTCAGACTGCCTATCTGACTAACCGAAGACTATTTGGCTGAAGACTATCAGACTGTTCTAAGGAGGTTCTGTTCTATGGCTAACCGCCGCGCGTTAATCACCGGCATCACCGGTCAGGATGGATCATATCTGGCCGAATTTCTCCTGGAAAAAGGCTATGACGTGATCGGGTTGGTGCGCCGCACCAGCACGGTCACCTTCTCGCGCATCCACCACATTCAGGACAAACTCACCCTGGTTTCCGGCGATTTACTGGACCAGGGATCCCTCATCGCCACGCTGCGCGACCACCGCCCGCAAGAGGTCTACAACCTAGCAGCGCAATCGTTCGTACCGGCATCGTGGCAGCAGCCGGTGTTCACCGGCGGCGTCACGGCGTTGGGCGTCACCCGCGTGTTGGAAGCCATTCGCACTGTAGATCCCACCATCCGTTTCTACCAGGCCAGCAGCAGTGAGATGTTCGGCAAAGTGCGCGAAGTCCCGCAGTGTGAAACCACCCCCTTCTATCCCCGCTCACCTTACGGTGTGGCGAAGGTGTACGGGCACTGGATTACGGTAAACTATCGCGAGTCTTACGATCTCTTCGCCTGCTCCGGCATCCTCTTCAACCACGAAAGCCCGCGCCGGGGACTGGAATTCGTCACGCGCAAAGTGACCTACCAGGTCGCAAAAATCAAGATGGGGATGGCGGA
>JBJYXQ010000178.1:0-2618 GCA_046260035.1 Anaerolineae bacterium | reverse complement strand
TACCAACTGCTGCTCGCCGCTGTGGGGCGTGATATCCAACCGCTGGCGTGGAACGATGCTGGCCCGGCGTGGCTGTGCGGACTGACAACGCGGGAAGCGGAGCGCGCGCGTGAGGCCGACATCACCTGGCCCAATGGCGCGCAGTGGGAGATGCCGGATGTGAACGAAGCAGACGTGCAGCATTTGGGAGCAACGCCGTGTGCCGCTTTCGCGCTGTTGGTGCTACGGCGATTTGCTGAAGGACTGCACGGCTTCGCTGAAAGCAGCCCGGCGTATCTGGCAAAGCAGTTCATCAATCTGCCGGGTCGCCTAGTTATCAATGAAGAGACGGTTTCGGTACTCTTCAGTCGTGTGCCGCTAGGCATCGTCCTTCAGATGTCGGGGCTGGACGGCGATTGTGGACCGATACCGTGGTTAGACAATCGCCATTTGTGGATCAATCTCGATGGATAATACAGATTTCCATAAACCACAAAGACACATCGGACGGAACGTCCGCGACACAAAGAATTTCTTTGTGCTTTTGTGTCTTCGTGGTAAGTCAGCTTTCTGCTTTGGACTTTTGCAATGATTGAAGGCTACACGAACACACGCGAATACGTGCGCGACTATCTGTCGCTGTTGGCGCTGCGCCTGCACCGCGAGGTGATTCTGACACGCCAGTTACGGGGAAGTGGTACGGACGAGGCATTTCTGGGCCTCTTCCTCTCCGAGTCGGAGGTAGATGGCATCCTCGCCGGACTGCACGGTGTGACACTGCCGCACGATGGGCAGGCCATCAACCTGGAAGCGGACATTGAAGCGCTGGATGCACACATCCGTGCGAAGCTGGCGGTCACGTCGCCAGCGTTGTGCACGCAACGATTGCGCTCGCTGTTCGACTTGTCGCCGCTAGCGCTGGACATCGTGCTGCTGTTGCTGGCGCCAGAGCTGGACAATCGCTTCGGTCGCGTGTATGCCTATTTGCAGGATGACGTCTCACGGCGTTGGGCTAGCCCTGGCCTGGCGTTGCGCTTGCTGCCCGGTACATCACCTGACGATCCGGCGGGACGGGAGCTTTTCGCGCCGGCGTCACCGCTGGTAGCCGAACACCTCATTCACATCAGCGACACAGGAGACGCCCTGCTTGCGCCGCTGATGGATCGTCCGCTCAAGCTGGATGACCGCATCGTCGAGTACCTGTTGGAAAATGATACCCTCGATCCACAATTGGTGGGGATTGCATTGGTCGACAATACCGATCACACGCTCGATGCGCTGCCCATCGAACCCGCGCTGCGGGCGCAACTCACCAATCTCCTCGAACTCTGGCGGGCGGGTTCCGCACCTGCGGCCTACTTTTGGGGTCCAGAAGGCAGTGCAAAAGCGGCAGCGGTCGCCGCGCTGGCCCGCGCTCTGCACCGTCCGTTGGTGACAGTGGATGCAACGGCACTGGCGGTTCAACCGTCCAACAAACACCCTGTGCTCGTGCAAGCTGCCGTCCGCGAAGCACGCTTGCGCAATGCCCTGCTCCACATCGACCACATTGATGCCTTGAACGAGCAGGGACAGGCGGAAGTCGCTAAATCGCTGGGGCCACACGTCGTCCTTTCAGCGCGCACGCGGTGGTCCCTGCACAACCTTTCGAACGCGCCGGTCGTCGTCCATTTTCCCGTGCCGGACTATGCGCTGCGCGAGCAGTTGTGGCGCGCGCACCTCAATGAGCACACAGCGAGTGATCCGCGCTTACCGGCGGATTTGGCCGGACGCTTCCGCTTGACGCCGGGGCAGATCGCCCAGGCCATGCAAGCTGCACAGCAGTGGGCCTGGTTGCGGGATGGCCCGCAAGCGCTGCCGGACCGCGACGACTTGTTCGAGGGATGCCGCCAGCAGTCGAATCCTGCACTCGCGCGGTTGGCAGTCAAGGTGATTTCGCCCTACGAATGGAATGACCTGGTGTTGCCGGATGCCCAAATGGCACAGTTGCACGCCATCGAAGGGCAGGTACGTTATGCGCACACCGTCTACACTCAGTGGGGATTCGAGGCAAAACTGGCCCTCGGCAAGGGGCTGAACGCGTTATTCTCCGGGCCCTCGGGCACGGGCAAGACGATGGCAGCGGGCATCCTGGCGAAGTCGCTGGGGTTAGACATCTACAAAATCGATCTATCGGGTGTAGTGAGCAAGTACATCGGCGAGACAGAGAAGAACCTGAGCCGCATCTTTGAAGAGGCCAGCACTGCAAACGTCATTCTTTTCTTCGACGAAGCCGATGCGCTCTTCGGCAAGCGCTCCGAGGTCAAGGATGCCCACGACCGCTACGCCAACATCGAGATCAGCTACCTGCTGCAAAAGATGGAGGAGTACGACGGCGTCTCCATCCTGGCGACAAATTTGAGCCAGAACCTGGACGAGGCCTTCACCCGGCGGATGCAGTTTGTCATCGATTTCCCGTTCCCCAACGCAGAGGATCGCGAGCGCATCTGGCGCGGGATGTTCCCAATTGACGCACCGCGTATGGGTAACATCGACTTCCCGTTCCTCGCAGGGCAGTTCGACCTGGCAGGTGGCAATATCAAGAACTGCGTGCTGGCGGCGGCCTTCCTCGCGGCTGAGGATGGCGGTATGATTGGTATGGA